>JALYWD010000701.1 GCA_030852885.1 Chloroflexota bacterium
GCGCCGAGTAGTCCCAGCCCAAATCGTATTCGGGCAGCAGGGCAGGCGGAAGCGTCTGCCCTGTAGCATTGCGCGCAGCAGGCGATTCGGGACACACTCCCGCAACATCTGCCACCCGCGCGGGTAACGTGGACCGCCAGTGTCCCGCGATCTACCCCCATGACAAGGAACGACGATGCGCAATGCGGCGATCACCGGTTGGGGCATGGCTGTACCCGACCGGGTCCTGAGCAACGCCGACCTGGAGCGAATGGTGGAGACCACCGACGAGTGGATCACCAGCCGCACTGGTATCAAGGAACGGCGCATCGTTGGGCCGAACGACAGCACCACCTCGCTCTCCGTGGCCGCCGCGCGCCAGGCGCTGGCCCGGGCGGAACTGACGCCTGATGACATCGACCTCATCATCGTCGCGACCTGCACCCCGGATCAATTCCTGGTTTCCCAGGCGTGCCTGGTGCAGGGGGAGCTTGGCGGGTCCGCCGGCGCGTTCGATCTTGGCGCAGCCTGTGCCGGGTTTGTTTATGCCCTGGCGGTTGGCTCAAACATGGTGCAGTCTGGCCTGCACGAGCGGGTGCTGGTCATCGGCGCGGACACGCTGACGCGTTTTGTGGATTACACCGACCGCTCCACGTGCATCCTCTTCGGTGACGGCGCCGGGGCAGTGGTGCTGGAGGCGACCACCGAGGCGCGCGGGCTGCTCTCGACGGTCGTTGGCGCGGACGGGGGTGGATACAAGCACCTGTACATTCCAGGCTGGGGCGCGTTCGTGCCGGAATCGGCGGAACTCTTTCCGGAGTACCGGCCATATCTGCAAATGAATGGCAATGAGGTCTTCCGCTTCGCCGTGCGCGTGATGGGAGACTCAGCAGCCGAGGCGGTGGCGAAGGCCAACCTGACCTTCGATGACATCGACGTGCTCATCCCGCACCAGGCCAACCAGCGCATCATCGATGCTGCCGCCCGGCGATTGGCGTTACCCTCCGAAAAGGTCTGGATCAACCTCGACCGCTACGGCAACACGTCTGCCGCCTCGATCCCGATCGCTATTGCCGAAGCCGCCGAAGCTGGCATGTTGCACGAAGGCGACAACGTGGTGCTGGTCGCCTTTGGTGGTGGCCTGGCGTGGGCGGCCGGTGTGGTGCGCTGGGGCGTGGCCGGGGTTTGCAAGGATGACGCGTGCCGGGCGCAACCGGCACTGGCGGGAGCAGGTCAGCATGAGTGATGCACCGGGCAGAGTGGCCTGGGTGTTCCCGGGGCAGGGTTCGCAGCGGGTCGGGATGGGACGTGCGCTGGCCGCCGCGGACACTGACATTGCCGCGCTCTACAACGAAGCGGACGCTACACTCGGATTCGCGCTGAGCGACATCATCTTCAACGGGCCGGACGAGGCGTTACAGCAGACCCCCGTCCAGCAGCCCGCCATCCTGCTCACCAGCATCGCGTACCTGATTGCCCTGAAGAAGCGTGCCTTGCTGCCAGACGCGGATTATGTGGCCGGTCACAGCCTCGGGGAGTACTCGGCGCTCGTTGCCGCCGGTGCGTTGTCACTGGAGGACGGCCTGCAACTGGTGCGGCGGCGTGGCGAACTGATGCAGCAACACGGCGCTGGCGCCATGGCCGCCATCCTGGGCATGGACCCGGAGGCCGTGGCAGCCGTTGCCAGGGACGCTGGCGTCGATGTCGCGAACTTCAACGCCCCGGACCAGACGACGGTCTCCGGTCCGCGCGATGCCGTTGAAACAGCCATGGCGCTGGCGAAGGAGCGCGGCGCCAGGCGCGTCGTCCTGCTGCCGGTAAGCGGAGCGTTCCATTCCCAGCTCATGAAGGGCGCGGAAGAGGGGATGCGCCCGTACCTGATGGCCGTACCGATGGTGCCGCCGGACGTGCCACTGGTGGCCAACGTCGATGCGGCAATCCTGGCTGAGACTGACGAAATCCGGCAGGAACTGATCCACCAGATTTGCGGCTCGGTGCGTTGGATGGATGTGGTGAACACGCTCTCGCGCGAGGGAGTCACACGCTACATCGAGATCGGGCCAGGAAAGGTCCTTGCCGGGCTTCTGGGGCGCAGCGCACCCGGCGCCAGTGTTGATACAGCTGAAAAGCTGCTGACATAACCACACGCCGAAGGACACGCGGTACTGACAGGGGAGTGGCATGAGCGAGAGCGGACGCACTGGGGTAGCGGTGATCACCGGCGGCACGCGCGGCATCGGGCTGGCTGTCGCCAGGCGTTTGGCGCGGGAAGGCTATGACCTGCTCCTGACCTACCGTGATGACGTCGCCGTAGCTGAAGCCGCCCAGGCCGCACTGGCCGACAGCGGCCGTCGTGTCGAGGTGATGGCCGCAGACGTGGCGACCGCGGATGGCGCTGGCGCAACCATCGAGGCCGCCATGCAGCTTGGTGGCCTGGACGTGGTCGTCAACAACGCCGGGATTACGCGCGACACGCTGATCATGCGCATGAGCGACGAGGACTGGGACGCCGTCCTGACCACGAATCTCAAGGGCACCTTTCTCGTGTCCAGGGCCGCCGTTCGACCCATGCTGCGCCAGCGCTCTGGCCGAATCGTGAATATCTCCTCGGTTGTGGGCCAGATGGGCAATGTAGGGCAGGCGAACTACGCGGCGGCCAAGGCCGGCATGATTGGGTTCACCAAGTCGCTGGCCAAGGAGATCGGGTCACGCGGGATTACCGTGAACGCCGTCGCGCCCGGCTTTATCGCCACGCGCCTGACCGACGAGCTGTCGGACGACATGAAGAAAATGCTGCTGGAGCGCACGCCGCTGGCGCGATTTGGCACGCCGGAGGATGTCGCGGGGGCAGTCGCGTTCCTGGTCAGTCCAGACGCCAGCTTCATTACCGGCCACACGCTGACCGTGGATGGCGGCCTCTTCATGCCGTAAGTCGGGCCTGTCCAAATCCAGGACCTGCATGACCGGGAATCGTTGCCCGTATGTTGCGCAGCGTCTGGTTTTCCCCTAGGCTGGACGCGACATCGGGTGACCGCTTCACTGATTGAACGGTGCGCCAGTCGGCGACTCTGGATTGTGAAGCCTGGCCCGGTGGCCCTGCGCTAGTGAGGGGAAATGTCCGCCGACGCGGTTTGGGCGCTGGAAATTGTGCCAAACGAGCAGGAGGCCGATCCTCACGCTCGGTCTCTGCGCCACATCCTGACAGGGTTCGGCGTGGACGCACCGCGGGTGCGCCACAGCGCGCTCTACCTCCTGCAATCACCTCGTTCTCCGGAAATCGAACGAACAGCCACCTTGCTCTGCCTCAATCCGGTGCTGGCAATTGCCCGGGATGGCGCGGTACCTGATCCGGACGCACTTTGGGTCATCGAGGTCATCCCGCATCCTGGAGTGACAGACGCCGAAGGCGAAAGCCTGGCCAGCGCGCTGCACCGGGCGGGATTTCTGGGCGCGCGGGCGCGAGCAGGCCACCGATATCTCATCGATAGCGGGCTTGAGGCCGAGTTGGTCGAGCAGGCGGCCCAGAAGTTGGCGCACGAGGTCGTCGAGAAGGTTGCCTGGCGCCGCAGCGACCAGTCGATGCCGGACTCGTGGTGGCCCGACGCGTTCATGCCGGCCGCCGCACCCGATCCCACCGTCGAGACGGTGCCAATTCGCCACCTGGATGGCCAGGGATTGCTGGACCTCAGCAAGGCGCGTCTCCTCTCACTCCCGTTGAGTGATCTCGCAGCGATCCGGGATCAGTTCGCGGAACTGGGCCGTGACCCAACTGACGTGGAACTGGAGACGATTGCCCAGACGTGGTCCGAACACTGCGCACACCGCACCTTCAAGGCGACGATCACGCATCAGGAGCCGGGTGCAGAACCGCTGGAGATTCGCGGGCTGCTCAAGACGTACATCGTCTCGGCCACGGACCAGGTGGCACGACCGTGGGTCCTTTCGGCCTTCAAGGACAACGCGGGCGTCATCGAGTTTGACGAGCAGTACGAGATTTCGTTCAAGGTCGAGACACACAACCACCCCAGCGCGATCGAGCCCTTCGGCGGTGCGAACACCGGCGTCGGCGGCGTCGTGCGGGATGTGCTCGGGGTTTCGGCTGAGCCAATCGCAAACACCGACGTGCTCTGTTTCGGGCCCCTCGATGCCGAAGCTGGCGATCTGCCGCCGGGCACGCTGCCTCCGGCCGAGGTTTACGCGGGCGTCGTGGCTGGCATTGCCGACTACGGGAACAAGATGGGCATTCCCACGGTCAATGGCGCCACGCTCTTTGATCCCGGCTACGTGGCCAACCCCCTGGTCTTTTGCGGCACGG
>JALYWD010000071.1 GCA_030852885.1 Chloroflexota bacterium
TGCGGTCGAGCAATTCCTCACCATGCAGCGCCATTTGCCGGCGCGTTGCGTCGATGGAGGCAAGGATGAGGACGGACGGGCTCGTCGTGTTCACCATGTCAATGGTGGCGCCGAGGCGGTCCACATCAATGAGCGATCCCCGCGCGTTGAGGATGGCTGCCTGCGTCAGGCTCCCCAGGACCTTGTGCGTCGAGAGAACGGCGGTGTCGATACCGCTGCTCATGGCCGAAGGCGGCAACAGTGGGTGGAAATGAAACTCAGGTCCCCATGCTTCGTCCACGTGTACGGGGATGCCGCGCGCGTGAGCCACCGCCGCGATGCCAGCCAGGTCGGACGCGACGCCGCAGTACGATGGGCTGACGAGGGCCACAAGCTTCGCATCCGGGTGTTCATCGAGCGCGCGCGCCACCTGCTGCGGGGTGATGCCGAGGCCGACGTTCAGGATCGGGTGGAGCGCAGGCGAGACATACACCGGGTTTGCGCCCGTAAGAATGAGCGCAACCAGCAGGGACTTGTGGAGATCCCGCGCGACAATCACCTTGTCACCTGGCCGCACCGACGCCAGGAGACTGGCATGATTGCCGGCCGAAGAGCCATTGAGCAGGAAGAAGGTGCGCTCAGCGCCCCAGGCTGCGGCGGCAAGGTGCTCCGCTTTTCTCAGGGGTGCGCCGCGAAAGTGCGTATCGCTGACCCCGCCCCCAAGTGGGATGTCTGCGCGAAAAGCTTCCGCACCGAGCAGTTCCACAAGCTCCGGGTCCGCGCCGGCTCCCAGCTTGTGACCAGGGGTGGAAAACGGAGCCATGTCGTGCGACTTGTACGCGCGCAATCCGTCAAGGAGGGGAACTTCGTTCTGATCAATGACCGTGGCAGCGCTCGCAGTAGAAAACGCCTCGGTTGTGGTCACCAGTGCCGGCCTTTCCTGGCTCGTTCGTGCGATTGGGCAGATGGCTAACCGCGCTCGAAGTAACGTTGGCGCTCCCAGTCGGTGACCGCCATGTCAAAGGCGTTTTGTTCGATTTCGGCCATGTGCTGGTAGTGCGCTACCACATCGTCCCCGAACGCTTCGCGAGCGATCTCGCTGGCTTCCCATGTGGAGATAGCTTCCCTGAGGGATCGCGGCACACGTGGTACACCAGCGGCGGTGTAAGCGTTGCCATGGAACTCCGGGGCCGGCTCAATCTGGTGAGTGATGCCGTAGAGCCCGCCGGCGAGGACCGCGGCGTAGGTGAGATAGGGGTTTGCGTCACCACCTGGGAGACGATCCTCGATGCGCAGCGATGAGCCATGTCCGACGATGCGGAAGCCGCAGGTGCGGTTATCACGGGACCAGACGACATTGACTGGCGCCCAGGACGCGACCGCGTAGCGCTTGTACGAGTTGATGTTGCTCGCCAGGAAAAGGGACAGGTCCCGGGAGGCATGGAGCACACCGCCCAGGAAGTGGCGCATGGTCTGGGACATCTGGGCTGAGCCAGGTTCAGCCGGGAAAAGACTCTGCTGGCCAGCTTCGTCCCAGAGGCTGACGTGAACGTGGCTTGAGCTCCCGGTCCAGGTGGCGTCTGGCTTGGCCATGAACGTGACGGAGCACCCGTTGAGGTGGGCAATTTCCTTGGCGCCGTGCTTGTAAATGGCGGCGCGGTCCGCCGCTTCCAGCGCGTCAGCGTAGGAAATGTTTACCTCATGTTGACCGGCCGCCGCTTCGCCCTTGGAAAACTCGATCGGTACGCCCGCCTGCGTCATGAAATTGCGGAACTGGCGATAGAGCGGTTCCGCCTTGGTCGCCTGGAGTAGCTGGTAGTCTTCGTTGTACCAGCCCCAGGTCTGCAGGTTGTCCCAACCCTTGGCGGCCGCTTCCTCATAGGTATCGCGAAGCAGGTAGAACTCCAGTTCCGATGCCATTTTCGGACGCAGGCCCAGTTCCGCTGCTCGCGCCAGTTGCCGCCGCAGAATGGAGCGCGGCGCCACGGAGACGAGTTCGCCCGTGCGCTCGTCCAGCAGGTCGCCAAGGACCAGAGCCGTCTTCTCAAGCCAGGGCACAACGCGCAGCGTTGACCAGTCCGGGCGGTTGAGATAGTCGCCGTAGCCGGAATCCCAGTCGTGTCCGGCATACCCTGGCGGCGTGTTCATCTCCATGTCCGTGGCCAGGAGGTACGTGCAGAGGTGGGTGCCGTGGTCCAGGCACTGGTCAACGAAGTGTTGGCCGGTAACCCGTTTGCCAATGAGGCGGCCCTGCATGTCGGTGACGCCGGTGACGATGGTGTCGATTGCACCACCCTCAACCAGTTGCACCAGTTCCTGCACGGTGATCTTGCCCTGCTCTGGCCGGGACATACCCACCTCGTCACCATATGGTCAGACACAACGAAACGTCCTGCGGTAGGCAGGACGTAGGGACTATAGCGGACGCTGCGAGGGATACGGGTCAGGGCGCACGCGGCCACGTGCGCCCTGATGCTCTCCTTGTGGACCCGTGTGACCGGGTCGACTAGCTGGCGATTGCGATGAACTGATCGCTCACGAACCCGGCTTGACCCGAAGCCGGATCGATTACTGGAATCCAACCGTCAGCAGGAGAACCAGTCACGTCGAGTTCAACGCCTTCGCCCAGGATCGTGAGAACCGTGGCGTCGTCGCTTGGCTCGGCGCGCAGATTGACATCAATAGTCGTAACGACCGTCGAGCCGGCGCCAATTGGCGCGATGGCTCCGACGGTCGGTGTGGCAGCCGCCTGGGCCGCCTCAGCAGCCGGTGTTTCGGCAGGAGCTGCACTCGTGTCGGGCGCGGTCTGGGCTTCCTGCGCGACGGATACCGCTGCGCCTTCATCCAGACCACGCGCCATGAAGACGCGGACCAGCGTGCGGTCGCTCTCGCTCTGTAGCCAGGCGATACCTGAGTAGGCGGACTGCCCGCGCTCCTGCAGGCCTACGGCGAGTTCGTCGCCCGTGGCGCCCGCCTCGACCGGGCCACCAATGTCCCCACACGCTATCGACGTTGCGGGATCGTTGGCATCGACACGGATGTCGATGGCATGCTCAGAAGCCAGAAGCGTATCGAGCGTGGCGTTCACCACGGTTGTGCTGAACTCCGCCGGGATGGCTGTCAGGGCTCCCACCGGGGACTCGTTATTCTCAACACCCTCCACCGAGCCTACGTCAATCAATTGGAAGGCTGGCTCCGCGCTCAGCGCGCCACACCGGCCCGCGAAGATGCGGGCGGGGAGGGGCTCGCCGGGTTGGATCAATCCGCCGACACCCGTATCAGACGATGTCTCCGGCGGATTGACGGATGTCGTGGGCGGCACCACTGGCTCAGTCGCCGTGCCAGTGGTATTGACGGAAGTTGAGCCAGTGCCAGATGTGGAGGTGTTATCCGAGCCGCCGACGGCCGACCGCGGCGAGCACGCGCCATTCAAACAAATTTCGCCGGCGGCGCAGTCCGCGCCACTGGCGCAGGCCTGGGCGCCAGGTGCAACAACGAACGGCTCCGCTCCACCATCGAAGGCCAGGGCGCGAGCGGGCGCCAGGCTGGCTGCGGCCAAACCGGCCAGCCCACGAAGCAGCTTGCGGCGGCTGCTGCGAGACACGCTCCCTGTCATGGACACGGCAAGCGCATCGAACCTGCGGGCGTTCATGCTTCCTGCTCCTTTTCGCGGTCGCGGCGGTGCATCCTCGGGTGGAGTACCTCGCCGCTGCTGTGACAGACGCGACACGGGTCTGACGCGCC
>JALYWD010000687.1 GCA_030852885.1 Chloroflexota bacterium
GATGCTGTGTGGGCCGAATCGGCCATGGTGCGCTCCGTCCTACGCTCGCCGCCGCGAGTCGCGCGGGTCTCTGGCCTTCCCCTCGCCGCCCGCACGGTAGCAGACACGCCGCCGGGTGTTCCAGAACGCACCTGCGTGGTGGGACGGCCGTTCACCCCACCGCCGCAGGCTCCCGGAACGCTACACGAACTTCGACAGCACCTCGCGCGCATAGCGCTGCATGGGCGTGTGGTCGTAGGCGACGCGCGGGATGTAGGCAATGACGTAGTCGATGCCAGATTCCAGGATCTGCTCGATGCGCTCGCTGATCACATCCACGCCACCGATCAGGAACTGGTTGCTGAAGCGGTCGGCGGTCCAGCCCTGCCGGTTGCGCTCGATGGCGGCGTCGCGGTCCTCGCCGTCTTCCAGTAGCAGAACATCGAGACTGGTGGACTTGATGATGTCGTCGTAGTTGCGGCCCACGGTCTCGCAGTGTCCGCGCAGGATTTCCAGCTTCTGCCGGCACATCTCCGGATTGCCGCCGCCCACGTTGCAGGCATCGGCGTATTGGGCCACCAGCTTGAGGGTCACCTTCTCACCGCCGCCACCGATCCAGAGCGGCGGTGGGCCAGACGCGCCCTTCGGCTCATTGATGGCGCCGGTGATCTGGTAGCGCTGCCCCTCGTAGGTCGCGTACTCCTCAGACCACATGGCGCGGATCACCTTGCACGCCTCACGCAGCATGCGCAATCGCTCCGGGGCATCCGGGAAGCCGTAGCCGTAGGCCAGCCACTCATGCTCGTACCATCCGGCCCCGATGCCGGCATCCAGCCGTCCACCCGCGGCCACATCGACCGTGGAGGCGATCTTGGCGTAGAGCGCCGGGTTGCGGTAGCCGTTGCAGCCGACCATCTGCCCGATACGCACGCGCGCTGTGTCCCGGGCCAGGGTGGCACTGATCGTCCAGCACTCGAAGGTGGCCTCCAGGGTCGGCTCCGGCACGGTGTGGAAGTGGTCGTAGACCCAGATGGAGTGGATATTCGGCTCGGCGTCAGCGGCGCGGGCCACGGCGGTCATCGCTTCATACTTGGCGACCGGACCGTCGATCTCGACCAGGTCCATCTTCCAGCCCTGCGGCACAAACACCCCGAACTTCGGCGCCATGATCGCTCCCCTCCCGCGCGGATACTCACCCCATGAGTATACGTCCGCGTTCCGGCCCTTCCGTGAACGGGACACACATGGTCGCGCGAGTGTGGAATGGATGCCAGCCGGGCTACCGCGTCGCAATCGCCACGGCCGCGCCGGTCATCAGCGTGGCGGAGGCGCGGTTGGTGACGCGCACCGCGCGGGGGGTGCGCAGGAAGGTGCGGGCCTTGATCGCGAGCAGGCTCCAGGTGAGGTCGATAGCGATGAGCACCACCAGCAGCGTCAGCGCCAGTTCGGCCCAACCCAGGAGCGTGATGGTGCGCAGGTCGATGATCGAGGGCAGCAGCGCCAGGTAGAAGACCATGATTTTCGGGTTGCCGAGGGTCACGGCCATGCCAGCGAAGAACATGCGGACGGGTGAACGGTCGGCGGCCAGCGTGGCGGCATCGACGGTGGCCGGAGCGGTCCACATCTTCCAGGCCAGGTAGAGCAGGTAGGCAATACCCGCCCACTTGATGCCCACGGACAGCATGTGGAAGGTCTCCGCGATCGCCGCCAGCCCGGCCACGGCCAGGGTCAGCCAGAGCACCTCACCGAGCCACATCGCGGCCAGAAAGGGCAAAACATCGCGGAAGCCGCGCGTGAGGACCCGCGAGACGAGGGCGGCGATGCTCGGGCCGGGCGAGCCGGCGGCCACGAGCAGGGCGCCAGCAAACACCAGCAACAGCGATGGGTCCATCTCCTACCCTCTCTAGTCGAATCTCCTGCTGCAGCCACAGGGAATTGTCTGGTGCGCGCAAATGGCTTGTCATTCTGAGCCCGCAGGCGAAGAATCTCGTTCTCTGGACCTGCTCAACTCCCCGCGTCCGCAGTTCCCAGTACGGAGAGTCATCACGTCACATGCCGAGTCTCAACGACGAGATTCTTCGCCTGCGGCTCAGAATGACAGGCGGCGGAGGGCTTGCGCGTTAACCAACAGCTTACCGGCGCAACGGGCGCTCACCGGCCACGTCGTAGATCACGATCGAACTCGATGTTGGCTCAACCTGGGGCGCAGCATCCGCCGCGGGCGCGGGAATCGCGGCCAGGTGGGCATCCAGGTCCTCCTGGCTCGCCCATTTCTCGAAGAGCACCACCCGGCCGGGATCGAGCGGATCGGCGCTGAAGGTGTACTCGATGCACCCCTTCTCCGCGCGCGAGACCCGCATCAGGTCCATCCGGCTCGCGAGGTACGCCTCACGCTGGCCAGGATCCATGGTGAACACGCCTGCAACAATAACCATCCGCTGCTCCTGTTCACTTGCCACACGTGACGTAGGGCGAGCCCCTACTCCAGCGCGCAACCGCTACCCAACAAGCTCGATGATGCGCCCGTAGGCGGCGACGGTCTCCGGCGTGCAGGGGTTGAGGCTGGCCAGGAAGTGCCGGAACCCGGCCTCGCGGAAGCCGCGCAGCACCTCGGCGATCTGCTCCGGCTCGCCCGTGATGGCCTTCTCGCCGTCCCCTTCGTACCCCTCCATGGCGATCACCCCGCCCACGGTGCGGACGATGGTGGAGGGATCACGCCCGACCTCGGCACAGGCGCGCTCCAGCCTGGCGACATGCTCTGCTGTCTGGCTGGCGTCGGTATGCCAGACGGTGTTCCACGCATCGGCGTAGCGTGCGGTCAGCCGCAGCATGCGCTCGCCGCTGGTGCCGACAATAATCGGCGGCCCCTCCGGGCGCGGGCCGCGCG
>JALYWD010000087.1 GCA_030852885.1 Chloroflexota bacterium
GAGCAGGCGGCCATGATCGACGGCGCCACCCGCTTCCGTGCCTTCTGGACCGTCACCATGCCACTCGCCGCTGCCGGCATCGCCGCGACCGCCGTCTTCGTTGCCATCGCGGCCTGGAGCGAGTTCCTCTTCGCGCTCATCCTGACTGGCCCGCGCACCACGACACTGCCGGTGCACCTGGCGGCGTTTGTCTCGGACCGTGCCATTGACTGGGGCGGCGTGGCATCGACCGGGGTCCTGGTCATCCTGCCGCTGGTGGCGCTTGGCTTGTTGGTGCAGCGCAACCTGGTCAAGGGCCTGACCATGGGGGCAATGAAGGGGTAGCGAACCCTCACCCCCGGCCCCTCTCCCGGTGCGCGGGAGAGGGGAGACGAGGCGCACTGTAACGTAGCCGGGTTGACGATCCTGTACTGAGGGAGAGTAACAACCAGCCGACCACATCGCTGCCGAAAGCCCCTCTCCCGCGCACCGGGAGAGGGGTTGGGGTGAGGGTTCTTAAACCTGAGGACAAATACCGCATGTCAGCGCAAACCGCAGTCGTACCCGTCAATGTGCAAGAGCATGGTGACCAAATCACGATCACCAGCCCGCACCTCGTCATAAGTGTGCAGCGTGATCCCTTTGCCCTCGCCATCGCGGACGGCGGCGGGCAGCCCATCCTGGCGCCGGTGCCGGACATCGCCAAAGCCCTTGTGCGATACACCACCGATGGCGAATTCGGCAGCCGGGCCTCGTGGGACCCGGCGACCCGCTACGTCGGGTTCACCTACGGCATCGATGGCCAGCGCCTGGGGAGCTACAACGGCAGCGGCCCCGCGCCGCGCTGGTACCGCCTCACCGCCCTGCAAAGCTGGGAAGCAACGCCAGACGGGGCGCGGTTCAACGTCGCTACGGACGATATCGTGGGCCGGCACGCCACCGCTGAGGTGACGCTGCTCACCGAGCGCAGCGTGCGCCTGCGCGTGACGCTGGACCGTGACGTGGCCGTGGCCGAGATGGGCCTGAGCTTTGCCACGACCCCGGAGGAGGGCTTCTTCGGGCTGGGCGAGCGCTTCGCACGCGGTAACCACCGTGGTCACGAGGTGCGACACCAGATCAGCGACGCCTACACCGATCCAGAGCCGGGCCACAACTGGACCTACTTCCCGATTCCCTTCGTGCTCTCCAGTCGTGGCTACGGCATGATGCTGGAAACCACCCGCAGTGGCACGTTCCGCCTGGGCAGTGACCGCGCGGACGCCTGGCAGGTCAGCGTGGACGGCGCCGTGCTGGACGCCGTCATCTTCACCGGGCCGCAGCCACTGGATGTCATCGAGCAGTTCACGGGCCTCACCGGTCGGCCACCGTTGCCGCAGCCGTGGGCGCTCGGCGTCTGGAAGACCACGCTCGGCGGGGCGGACAGTGTCCGCGCGGAGGCGCAGCGCCTGCGCGATGAAGATCTCGGCGTCAGTGCCGTCTGGATCTACGATCAGCTTGAAAGAGAGACAAACTCGGGCTGGAACTCAGCGATGGGCTATCCGGAAGGGGAGTACCCCGACCTCCCCGGCCTCGTTGCAGAACTGCACGCGGCCGGCTTCAAGGTGCTCGGCTACCTCAACACCCAGTTCATCGTGAACCGCCCCCGCACGGATGAGGGTATCGAGAAAGGCTATTTCCTGAAGCGGCCGGACGGTGAGACCTACCTCGTGCCGGGGCCCGATCCGGACCCGGAGGTGGGTATCAAGTTCGGGACCATGGCGCTCTACGACCCCACCCATCCCAAGGGCGTCCCCTGGTGGCAGGGCCTGCTGCGCACCATGCTGCTGGAGAAGGGCTACGATGGCTGGATGCACGACTTCGGCGAGTACACGCCGCGTGACGCCGTGTTCGCAGACGGGCGCACCGGCGAGGAATTACGCAATGGCTACCCCACGCTCTACCAGCAGACAGCCGCCGAGCTTTGCCGCGAGGTGAAGCCGGACTTCTCCTTCTTCGTGCGCTCCGGCGCGCTTGGCTCCAACCGGTGGGCGCCTGCGGCGTGGCCCGGAGACCAGCACACGGACTGGTCCTGGGATCGCGGTCTGCCCAGCATCGTGCCGGCCGGGTGCTCCATCGGGATGTGCGGCACCAACATCTGGGGACCCGACATCGGCGGCTTTTTTGACGCATTCGATGGCAGCGATGCCGCCAGCTCGGTCGAGCTCTGGGTGCGCTGGTGCCAGCTTGGTGCGCTGACCCCGCTGATGCGGGATCACCTCGGCCCGAAGCGCATGTCCAACCCCAACGCGGTCGACATGTGGACGAACGAGACCACGATTGATACCTGGCGGCGCTACGCCCGCCTGCACAACAGCTTGCTGCCGTATCTCTACGCCTACGCCGCGAACGCACATGAGACCGGCCAGCCAACGATGCGTCATATGGTCTTGCGCT
>JALYWD010000106.1 GCA_030852885.1 Chloroflexota bacterium
CACCTGCAAACAGTGCTGCCAACGCCGCGTCATCAAGAGCAAGACGGGGAAAAACCTCTGCTACTGCGCGACGACCGGCACGGCGTGCACCGAGACGCGTGAGTGTTGCGACGGAACTTGTGATAGCTGTGTTTGTGTTTCCAGTAACCCAACTCCGCCCCCTGTGCCCAGGACCTGTGAGGCGGTGACAGGAGTTGCCATGCAGGACGTTCCTCCTGGACAGGCAAACGGCAGCGCCTGTACCGCCGGAAGTGCGGAAAACTGTGGGTCTGGATACTGTACCGGCACTGACAATGCGTGCCAGGCATGCCCGACCCCGTGCCTGGTCGCTGGTGTCGCGGTGTGCTGTGGCCGTGGAGACGTGGCGACGTGCCGCGACGCGAATGGGAATGTGTCCGACGTTGGTGAGTGCACGCAGTGCTGCGTGAGCTCGGGCACGGATGCTCCTGATGGCTGCACAGGGCCCAATCCTACGGGGACGAACGCCGCGTGCTGCACGACAACGTGTAGTAACTCCGCAACCGCTGGAAACCTGGGCACCTGCTGCACACCTGGCGGTGAAAATCCGACGGAATTTGGTGGGTCGCCCTGCTCCTCCATCTTGACCACGCCGAACCCCTCATGCTGTAGCGGGCTGTGTTCCGCGGGCGGCACGGATGCCTCCAGCCGCTGTGCGTAGCCGGTCACGAGGTGCCGGTTGCAGGCCGTATCCCTTTAGCGTGGATACGGCCCACGCCGGACCGATGACCGCGCTTCGCTGAACCGTAATTCTTCAGAAGTTGACGCCTGAGGCCCTTTCGCACCGCGCGAAAAGGGCCTCAGGCTTGCTTCCACGGCATCTGCCCTCTCCGGTTCAGAAATATCTACCTCGGTGAGTTCCTGCTCCGTCGCACGCGGTAGGATGCCGCGTTGGCGTAGCCAATGCCAACTGAGGCTCTGCGCGTTGCCCATCTCATCGCCCTCGTCCTCGTGTGGCCACGCCAGCCGTCCAGCCGCAGGCGTCATCCGGAGGGGTGGCACGACGCGGAACACGTACGCGCGACGCTACAGCGGCTTGCAAAAGACCTGGCCGTCGGCACAACCTCGAGGCACGAGTCGATAGCCTGGGGCGGCCGTTTCCTCTGAAACCCGATCCAGAGGAGCGAGATCCTTCGCCTGCGGGCCAGGGAAAGGCCAAGTGCCAGGACATTGATGGGCCCGTGCTTGTCTCACGCATCGCCACGCGGTCCTGGTCAAGCACAGCGCGATATCCGGGAGAGCGGCGTACTCCTTTGCACATGCCCGAAGCCCATGTACCCCTCTGCGGGGAAATGAGCGCTGGGCAATGGCCGTTCCCGCTATTGCGCCAGAGTCAAGCCACGCAACAGCGCCTCGCGCAGGGCAAGCTGCTCGTTGTAGTCAGCCGTGGGCACGTTCTGCACGATCGCCAGGACGGCTTCACCCTCGCGCAGGGGCACGCAACCGACGAAAAGGGTGTACGGCTCCTCGCGGTTGCCGAAGTCATAGTCATGGTCGTAGATCGCGAAGGCGCCGGTCGCCGCCGTGCCGCCCTCCAGCGGTTGCCCCTGTTCGTCGGTGGCGAGGCGAGCATTGCTCACGTTCGGATCCGCGATCAACTGCTGTACGAAGGTATCCACGCACGCTTGCGGATCGCCGTTGAACGCCTCCTCGCCGGTGAAGGTGATGTAGCTGGTGCCGTTGAAGAGGACAAAGCGGTCACGGCCGCTATTAGAGACATTCTCCGTCTCTTGCCAGGTCTCCCCGTAGCCGATGGCGTAGCCGAAGGTCGGGCTGGTGTAGGTCGTGCTCGGCGCTGAGACCTGCGCCTCGGTGGCTGCAAGTGCGTCCGCCGAGGCCGCCAGCGTGACGGCAACGTCCGTCGCCGTGCCGTCGGCGGCCGGGAGCAGTGTCACCAGGCCGCTGAAACCCGAGTCATTCTGCTCAGTCGCCTCCAGCACCAGGCCATCGATTGGGGTCCAGGGCGCGTTGGGTGTCCCACCGATGTCGGCACAGGCCAGGTAGGTTGCCTTGTTCGTCGCGCTCTCGTGAATGTGAACCGAGAAGGGCTCAGTGAAGAGCTGCTCCAGCGGCACATTCACCTGGCCAGCGATCAACTCCACCGTCCCGACGCCTCCCGCATCGCCTCCGACGCGGTAGGTGCGGATATCGGGCAGCGAGTAGACGACGATCCCCAGGTCCTCGCAGTTGCCGGCATGAATGTGCGCCAGCCGCGATTGCTCCGCTGGTAGAAGTTCGCGGCTCTCGCCGGCACTGCTTGCGGAGTCGTCCGCTGTAGGCTCGGGACTAGCTGGGACAGCCGTCGGGGTCTCACTGGCGGCGGCCTCAGTGACGATGACCGTGCCCGTGGCTCCACTCCCGACGGTCGAGGCATAGCTGAACTCGCCGGGCGTCGTGAAGGTGAAGCTGAACTGCTCGCCCGGGTCCAGCCGGAAGGAATCGAACGAGCCATCGTCCGCCGCGACCGATTCCAGGCTGGAGCCGCTGTTGGTCCAGACCACCGTTGTTCCGGCGGCGGCAGTGACCTCCTGGGGCGAGAACCCGTTCGCCCCAACCTCGACGGCGACCGTCTCTTCCTGAGCCCTGGCAACTGCAACGTGCTGGAGGGAAGCAAGAGGTAAGGCAAGCGTGACCACGAGGGCCAGTAATACCCAGACAGATCGCATTGCGCGCATTGGTGCGTACTCCCGATTGTTGGTGACGGCGCGACGAAGCG
>JALYWD010000111.1 GCA_030852885.1 Chloroflexota bacterium
GTCTGCTGGGCATCGAGCAGTTGGTAGTGGTCACCCAGACCGAGCGCCTGGGCGGCCTTGTATCCCCCCTCGACGCTGGGGCGCTCATGCTCGCCGCGCGCCAGGCGCAGGGTGCCGCCCTCTTTCCACTGCGCGTCGATCCCCTCGCTGCGCACTACGCGGTCAATCTCGTAGTACGTGTCATACATGGCGCGGGACACCGCGCGAGCGGCCTCGGCCCCGTAGCGCTCGGCGAGCGTGCTGCCGCTGACCGGGAACCCCGGGTAGCACCAGCCGCCATTGCGCCCCGATGCCCCGAACCCGGCAATCTCGCGCTCCACCACGGCCACGCGCAGCGAAGGATCGCGCTGCAGCAGGTAGTACGCCGTCCACATGCCGGTGTACCCGGCGCCCATGATGGCGACATCGACATCGACCGACCCGTCGAGCCGGGGCCGTGGCGTCAGGTCATCGCCGCAACTCTCCAGCCAGTACGAGTATTTCGCGTAATCCGCGGCCGTCTTCTTCCTGTCGTCCATCCCTGCCCTGCTCTGTCCGCTGGTGCGAGTGTTGCCCAATGACGGGATGGTATCACCGGGAAGAACGAGGCTGGCCCTACGCTCGCGCCCGCAGGACATCCGTCAGATGATGGCTGGCATGGTAGCGATGTCAGCCGCCGTGGCGTTGGCGTGCACCCCACGTGGGTGACTGCGCAGGCATGATGCCGCAGCAGACGTTCTGGCATAGCTCCTGCACAGCCATAGCCGCGAGATCGTACGCATTGTGCCGGCGGAGGACACCGATGGCGACAAAAGACCAGACCAGCCAGACGGCCCACGAAATCAAGGCCACGAACTTGACGGACGAGGAGCGGCGCTTCCTGGCAGAGCACGCTGACGAACTGTCTGATTCGACGATGCGCGCCAGGTGGATTCACTCCACCGACGAACATGCGGAGCGGCCAGGACAGACCCTCGCCACCCGCAGCCACGAGGTGATCCAGCACTGGGCCGACGAGCGTGGCGGGCACCCAGCTACGGTGCCCGGCACCGAGCATGACGGCCGTCCGGGCTTGCTGCGCATGGTCTTCACCGAGGGCGGCAGTGACCGGCTCCAGGAGATCGACTGGGAGGACTGGTTTCGCTCGTTTGACGAGCGCGAGCTCGTCTTCATCTACCAGGAAATGAAGAAGAACGGCAGCCAGAGCAACTTCTTCCGCCTCGACAGCCCCGAGCGCGAGGACGGCTAAACGAGCGGCATGACCGACCACCGCTCACACAGCCAGACCACCTGCCCGCAGGCATACCGTTCATTCACAGGCACGCGGCCATGAAGCCTGAGTCTCTGCCCAGCGTTCTTGACGATAGCCGCGCATCCGCCTACCGCGACTCCCGGCTCCGTCCACCGCCAAGCCATCCCCACCGCCGAAAGAGCAGCAGCGCCCCGCCGGTGGTGAGCACGATGAGCGCAAGCATCGCCACGAACCCTGCCTCCGTGGTGAGCAGGGGTTCCTCGAAGCTGGTTCCGAAGAAGCCGAGTATGACGGTAGCTGGCAGCAGCGTCACCGAGACGATGGTCAGCACCTTCATGATGCCATTCGTTTGGTGAGCTACCCGGGAGACGTAGAGGTCAAAGGTCCCATTCACGTCATCCCGGGTAGAGCTAAGGGCGTCCAGCAAGCGATCGAGCCGTTCCTCCAGGTCTCGCAAGTGCGGCTCGATCGCTTCATTCCCAACGAGAGGAAAATCTGGCCGCAAGAATGCCTCCAGCAAGGGTCGATGCTGCGCAGTCAGGCGGTACGCGGCGAAGACAAAGCGCTTGAGCCGCAGCAAATCCTCGAGGAACTCGTCGGAGGCATCCGTCAGCGCGCGCTCCTCCAGCGCCTCGACCTCGTCCTCAAGCCCCTCGGTGAGCTGCTCATAGTAAGCGAGCAATTCATCGATGAGAATGGACACCAGGAAGGCCGAGTCCAGCGCCAGCAACGCCGGATTCTGCGCAGCTCGTGTCAGGGTGGGCTCCACAAACGGCAGCGGTTGTTTGTGCGCAGTTACCAGGTAGTTCCGACCGACGAACAGCACCAACTCGCTGGCCAGGAAGCGGTGCTCACCCGCCTGTTCATATGGCACGGTGACGGTGACAACATAGCAGTCTGCGAAGACATCGAGGCGTGGCCGTTTCCAACCGGAGAGCGCCAGGCGCACCCCTGCCTCTGGTAGGTCTAACTGCCTGGCGACAGCCTGGAGATCAGATGGATCAAAGCCATCGAGATCGAGCCAGACGAACAGCTCGTCGTCGGCCGCCAACTCCGCCACTTCACCAGGATCAACCTGGTCCAGGTCAGCGCCATCACGGAAGAGCCACGCAGTGATCGCCGATGGCCCCGTCGAGGACATTGCCTCCACCGGCCCTTCGGTTTCGAGGGCATCGGCCAAGGTATCGGGCACCGGCGTCGCCTGGTCAGGAACGCGCCCGCTCTCGGCGTTGCCGCCAGATGGAGCTGGCCCCACGGTTTCTCGGTCATCCGTTCGGCCCTCGGTCAATCTTTCCACGGAGTCCTCCAATCGCTCGCGATCGGTCGTTGGGAACACGGTCATGCGACGTTGGCGCAATGAACGCGAAGCGACGGATTCCTCCCTGGACTCATGGGCCGGGGCCAATGCTCCAGAGGTCAGCAGAACCAGTGCAGAACTGGCAAGCGCCATGCCACGTGATCAGGTGGCAAAGAGCTCGCGGGACCGAAATGCATTTCCTGAATGATTTCGAGGGAGGGAACTTTCACCACACGCGAGGCGCGAACTGGTACAGGTCTTGCACTTTGCGAGCCTGTGGACACCAGCACGAGCCAGGCGACAAGCTCACGATTGGCTGAACTGCAAGCCCCTTGCTTGCGGAAACGTTCTTGGCCAACGCGGCCCCGCGCTGAGGTAGCCACATGGTTCAGTACTCGAAGCAAAGCCGATGGTGAACGATGGCACTCGTTGATGTACTCATTCCGACCTGCAGGAGAAAGACCGGGCTTGCAGTGGTTCTGGCAAGCCTCTTCAACCAGACGCAAACCAACTTCGATATCATCATTTCCGACCAGACCGAGGAGTCACAGGCCTATCTGGACAGCCACGAAATCGCCACGCTCATCGGGGCACTACGCTGGCGCGGGCATCAGGTGACGACGCATCGCCACCTGCCACCACGGGGTATGGCCGAACAGCGCCATTTCCTGCTCTCCCAGTCCCGGGCGCGCTACGTCCACTTCATCGACGACGATGTTCTGCTCGAAGCGGAAACCATGCAGCGCATGCTCTCGGTCATTGAGCGGGAGCAGTGCGGATTCGTCGGCTGTGCCGCCACCGGCGTCGAATATCTCGGCGACTGGCGCCCGCACGAGCAGGACATCGAACTCTGGGAAGGCCCGGTTCAGCCCGAATCATTTGATGGCCACTCCATCCCGTGGGAGCGGCATCGCGTCAACAACGCCGCCAATCCGCTGCACCTCGAGCAGCGCCTGGTTGAGAATGGGAACACCGTCCGCTACAAGGTCGCTTGGGTGGGCGGCGCCAACGTCCTCTTCGACCGCGAGAAACTCCTGCAGGTTGGTGGCTTCAGTTGGTGGGATCAACTTCCACCGGAGCACGCTGGCGAGGAAGTGGTTGTCCAGTTCCTGCTCCTGAACCGCTTTGGCGGCTGCGGTATCCTCCCTGCTTCCACTTATCACCTCGGCCTGCCCACGAATGTCCCTGATCGGCAGCGCAACGCGACCGAGCTTTTTGACACCCTGCTCGCCCAGGTCGCGACCTAGGTTTACCGTCGTGCTGCGCCCACGCACGGCGTCTCATCGCCCGCGCATCGTGGCAACGCGACTGGCAGTGGACCCCCTGGGAAGCCCCGGGCCGGAGGAAGCGCCGGGCGGTGACGCACCACACATGAGCGGCCCGGCCAGCGCTGGCCGAGCCGCGGCCTAATGTCGTTTGCCCTACGCGATGCGCTCGCTCAGGCCTGGTGTGGGCGTGGGAAGCCACCACTCCTCACCGCGCTCGGTCTGGATGTACTCCGGCCAACGCAGGTCGATGGGTGGGGTGAAATCGCGCCCCAGCAGCGGCGCCACCCACTTGTCGCCGCCCACGCCACCACCGGTACGCTCGTTGAACTCCTGGGTCGCTTTCTCCAGTTCGCCCTCAACCGTCAGCAGGTCGAGGATGGTGCCGGCAATCGTCTTCGAGGCCGTGAACATCCCGGGGTCGACGATGGCGGGTATCCCGCCCATCGCGTTGTAGGCCCAGTTCGGGTACTCATAGCCGTGGTACGGCGTGCGTAGCACCGGCCGCCCGGTGTACACGCGCACTGTCGGGGCGTGCCACGTGTAGTCCGTGTAGTCATCCGAGGTGAAGTTCTTCTGCCACTCCGGCAGCAGCTTCCGCGTGTCCGCCTCGTACACCTTCGGGTCCATCAGCGAGGTGAAGGCATCCGGGAACGGGTTGTCCATCGGCTCCAGGCCCAGGTTGCGCTGCAGCTCGCGCGCGAACTCAAGTGCCTCCGCGGAATACTCCGGCGCGCCGGCCAGCTCCATGTTGCGGAAGGTCAGGTCCGCCATCGCGTTGTTGGCGAGACCCGGGCGCGTCTTGGTCACCCACTGCACGTGCGCTTGGCAGCCTGTCGCGCCCGCCGCCTGCTTCGCGTTGTTCGCCAGCACGCGGTAAATCTGCTCCTGGATCTCCAGGGTTGGCGCACGCCACGAATACTGGATCTGGCTCCAGCGCGGCGGCAGGTTGTCCGAGGTCGCGTCACCGGCGGCCAGGATGAACTCGTTGAGCGTCCACGTCCCCGTATGCGGGAACATGGCCTCCTTCGTGTACTTGGTCAGGGTGTACATCAGGCAGAGGGCATCGATGGCCCCCGGCGTGCGGATGACGCTGTGCGGGTTCGCCGCGCTGTCGTCATGCGCCCTGGGGGAAACGCCCTTGACCTCCCACGCCTCCGGCTCCGCGCACTCGAAAGTGAAGACCGCGCTCCAGTAGGAACCGCAGTGCGTCTCCCAGACCGTCGTGTTCGCATTCATCGGGTGGTAGGAAAGAAAAGCGTCCGCATCGTCGAAGTAGCCCTTGGCGGCGTGCACCGGCTTGGAGCCGCACACCTTCTCCGCCGGCTCGCCAAAGAACTTCAGTGTGCCGGGGATGTTGAACTTCTCCATGGTCGCCTTGGCCGCCAGAACGCCGCCCAGCGCGCCCACGCCCAGCATGGAGTGCGGGTCGGTGTGGCCCGCCGCGTACGGGTGCAGCCCCTCACGCGGCGCCCGGTACGGCACCGCCTGCTGGGAGTTGCCTGGCACCGCGTCGTACTCGGCGTAGGAGCCGATCACCGGCCCGCCACTGCCCGCAGTCCAGCTCGCCAGGAAGGCCGTCGGCATTTCGCCGCTGCCCACTTCGACCTCGAAGCCCTCGTCGCGCAGCAGATCAACATAGGCCTTCGCGGAGCGGTACTCGCGCCACGCGGGCTCGGCGTAGCGCCAGATCTCCATATCGAAGTCGGACAGGCGCTGCTCGTTCTCAGCGATCCAGTCGAACGCAAACTGCTTCGCCTCGTAGAGGCTGGACATTGCGGCTCCCTCCTTTTCGTCTGGCCATTGACCCGGGGCGATTCTACCGAAATGCGGTGCCCTGCACGCGACGGTGCACCACCACTCCCGCACAGCCCAAATCTGCACACTTGGTCATGCAGGATATCGACACTACGTCTCCGGAGGCATACACTGCACAGGAACTCCCGGAATAAGATTGCCCTGGACGCTGCGGCCGCCTTGCTGGCCGCGTGACTGGCGCAAGCTTCTACTGGCCGGGAGCAGGTTGTGGCCCATCGCCCGCCGGAATCATGGGCCAATGACGGTCTGGAGGCCTCCGTGCGTAAACCCTGGGATCCAATCGCCGAAATGCAGGCCGCGAACCGCGCCCTCAAGCGCGAGATGATGCGGGACCTGGAGGACATCAGTCGCCGCGAACTCATGAAGCGCGGCATCAAGCTCGCCGCCGGCGCATCTGCCGCCAGCCTGCTCTTCCAGGCGGGGATTCCGCTGCACACCTACGCGCAGACCCCCACGGTCGAGATTCCGCCGCTGCCAGAGTTTGACGAGATCCCCGAGAACTTGAAGGGGAGCGGCGAGGTTCGTGTGCAGTCCTGGGGCGGTGCCTTCCAGGATGCCCAGCGCGAGGCCTACTTCAAGCCTTTCGAGGAGTTGAGCGGCATCAAGGTCATCGAGTCTGAAGGGCCGGACCTCTCCAAGGTCCAGGCCATGGTCGATACCGGCAACGTCGAGCAGGACGTGGTCCAGATGGACCGCTCCGACATCATGCTGCTGGAAAAGAAGGGCGACTACTGGGAGGCGATTGACTACTCCCTGTTCGATGTCGATAACATCGACGAAGGCCGCCGCTACAAGTACTCGGTGGACATGCTGCCGTACGCCACGGTCATCGGCTACCGCAATGATGTCTTCGCGGAAGGCCCCACCGGCCAGGCTGACTTCTGGGACCTCGAGGGCTTCCCTGGACCACGCTCCACCACCGCCGGCACAGGCGGCGTCACGCCGTTCCTGGAGGCCGGGTTCATCGCCAACGGCACCGCGCTGGACGCCATCTACCCGATGGATATCGAGCAGGGCTACGAGTACTTCAACGTCATCAAGCCGAGTGTCGTGAAGTTCTGGGAAGCAGGCGCGCAGCCCGCCCAGATGTTGACCGACAAGGAAGCGGTCATGGTCCACTCGTGGAATGGCCGCATGCACGACGTCCAGACCCAGGGCGCGCCGGTGACGGTGGTCTGGAACGAGGCGCAGCTCGCCACGGATGTCTGGGCGGTGCCGAAGGGCGCGGCCAACGCCGAAAACGCCATGAAGTTCTCGGCGTTCATCACGTTGCCGACGTCGCAGGCTCGCCTCAGCTACCTCATCCCGTACGGCTCGGTCAACAACGCTTCCGCTGCCCTCATGACGCCGGAGCAGTTGCAGAACCTGCCGACCTCGCCTGACTACCTGGACAACATGTCGATCCGGGACATCGCATGGTGGGTGGATAACCGCGACGCGGTGACCACCCGCTGGAACGAGTGGATCCTCGAGTAAGAACCCTCACCCCAACCCCTCTCTCGGTGCGCGGGAGAGGGGCTTTTCGTAGTGCGCCTGATTGACTAATTGCCATGGCTCCGGAGCAACGTGTGGTCGGCCCCCTCATCCCCATCGGCCGCTTCTCCAAGATCAGCCGCCTCTCGGTGTCGTCGCTGCGCTACTACGACGACCTTGGCCTGCTGCGCCCCGCGCACGTCGATCCCGATTCCTCCTATCGCTACTACCT
>JALYWD010000145.1 GCA_030852885.1 Chloroflexota bacterium
CGGCAACCGCTGCCTGGCTGACGGCATCAATATCGTCCCGGGATGCCTCAGGCCGCATCACCACCAGCATCGTGCTTCCTCTCGATAATGCATTGACTCGGTAAGCCGTAACTTGTCCACTATAAAGTGAACGGGGCAAATAATCCGGCAGTGCAACCCCCCGCCCTGCACCGAAGGAGCACTCTGATGTGGACGCCTGGTGACCAGATTGTGCTTCGCTTCACGTGGAGCGGTGATCTTGCCTGGGTGGAGCCAGTTACAGTAGTTGAGGATTCACCGGCATGCATTGCGCTTTACCTGGCGGAGCACACTCCCATCAAGCGGCCCATTGGAACCGACAGCCAATCCGTCCCCCGATCACGGTCATATGAGCCGCGCTCCCGTGTGCCCTGGCAACTCGGTGACGCGCAATGGGTCAACACCTCGGTTCTCTGGCTCGCGCGGCCGGGCGACGCACACGCAATCGGGCTGTTCTGGCAAGGACCTGAGCGGCGGTTTCTCGGCTGGTACGGCAACTTGCAGGCGCCGCTGCAACGCACCTCGATCGGGTTTGACTCCGCCGACCATGCGCTCGACGTGCAGATTGCTCCTGACCGCTCCTGGAACTGGAAAGATGAGGACGAATTTGCCTCGGTCCAGCAGCGTGGCGTGATCTCCGCAGCGGAAGCTGCGGCAATCCGCGCTGAGGGCGAGCGAGTCATCGCCGCAGTCGAAGCCAGTCACTGGCCATTCAACGCCGGCTGGGAACACTGGCGCCCCGATCCTGCCTGGCCCATCCCCGAGTTGCCGCCTGGATGGGACTTGACGGAGCACGGCGTTTCAGGATCACCCTCGATGTAGCGCGTCCAGGGACAGATGTCTCATCCTCGCACCACAACTAATGGGAATCCTCCGGGGTGAGCAGGCCACCTGCTAACGCTCACCCCACAGGTGTCGTCCTGAGCGAAGTCGCAGGACCTCGTCTCGCACCAACCCGGCTCGAAGTGTCGTCCACCCTCGCCTGTCATCCTGAGCCCGCAGGAGAAGGATCTCGTGCACCGGCCGCGACAGTGCGAGGATGCCGCGAATATCGGATGCAGGCATCGATCCCTGGCGGCTGGCAAGACCGAGATCTCTCGGCTGCGTCCGAGATGACACGCGTGGAGCGTGGCAGGCAGTGGAATATGCGGAGCACCAGGTCGGCGTGTCGCTGATTATCCTGATCGAGCCATAAACGGGTTGGCCTTGTTGCCGAAACGACGGCTTGTGGCGCGATCGGTTGTCTGGCTGGCGCGCTCTTAACGATTGACGAAGCAGTCCGCACGGTTGCCAGCAAGGCCCGATGGCCTCACTTTCCCTGCCTGCAACGGCCTCATGCTCTACCATCTACTGCTCGCCGCCTCCAATCATCCACGCCAGGCGTCAGGTTTATGCCGAAGTCACTGTGGCTAGCCAGTGCAGGTCTGCGAACAAGAGAAAATGCCGTCAAGGCACACGGTTCCCAGTGGACACTGATCGCTGGAAAGGCATCCTGGGTCTGTTGCGTTTGGACTTGTGCAGACGTACGGACCTTCGGACTTCTCGCAGGAACAGTCGCCTGGACACGCCGCTCCGGTTCCCGCACAGGTGCAGACGCCGTTGTAACAGTCCGCTGCACCGCAACTCCGGCCGCACGCTCCACAATTTCCGGCATCGAACCTGAGATCCACACACGCGCCTCCACACCGCCCCTGACCCGAGGGACAGGGAATCGCGGTCGTTGTCGCGGGCGTTGTCGGAACGCACTTGCCGCCCTGACAACTCCCGCCAGAACAAGCCGTGCCATCAACAAGGCGTTTTTTGCACTTGCCCTTCTTGCGCTTCTTACACGGCGGGCAGGGCTTCTTTTTCTTGGCATCGGCAACAGCGTGGGGAAGGAACGGAATCGTGAGCAGACCACCCAGGAGACCGAGCGAATGACGTCTCGAGGGTTGACTCGTGAGCCGGCGCACGATGCCATCGAAGGTGTCCTCGTCCATCACTGGCTCCTGTGTATTGGTGATGTCCTCGAATCGCCGCACGGAGGCAGAGTAAGGACCGCCGCACGTTCAATTGAAATCTCTACACACTTCGAGCCTACCGACTATTGCCTTCATGGAATAGTGCGATCAGATACAAAATCGCGCTCCATCGTGCTCTGACGAGACTAGTACCCAGATAAGCGCAAGATCCACGCGCAAAATTCACGGTCCAGAACTTCAACACCTTCCACATTGCTCCCGGAACGGTCCTCACGCTACCCCACCGCGACGCCCAGCCGCTGCTCCACCTCGCGCGCGGCGACGTGGCCGGAGTTGATAGCGCCGGTGATCCAGCCGGGGTAGACGGTGGCGATGTCCGCGCCGGCCATGATGAT
>JALYWD010000158.1 GCA_030852885.1 Chloroflexota bacterium
CATCAGGTAGGAGCCGTCGCCCACCATCACGAAGACCTCGCGGGAGGGATCGGCCATCTTCACGCCGAGGCCACCGGCAATCTCGTAGCCCATGCAGGAGAAGCCGTACTCCAGGTGGTAGCCCTTGGGGTCAACCGGGCGCCACAGCTTCAGCAGATCACCGGGCATCCCGCCCGCCGCGCAGACCACCACATCGCGCGGGCCGCTCGCCTCGTTCACGATGCCGATCACGTTCGCCTGCGTCAGGTTCTCCGGCGTTTCCACGGCGCGGATGCCATCTACGATCGCGTCCCACTCCGCCTTCAGCGACTCCACGCGATCGCCGTACTCCGCCGCCGTACGCGCCTTTGCCGCCACCGCGCCCTCGCGCAGGGCATCCAGCGTCGCGCGGGCGTCCCCAACCAGCGGCAGCGCACCAAACTTGAAGGCATCGCGTGAGGCAACGTTGAGGCTGACGAACTCCACATCCGGGTTCTGGAACTGGGTGTGCGACGCGGTCGTGAAGTCCGAGAGGCGCGTACCCACGGCGATGACCAGGTCCGCATCTCGCGCGAGCCGGTTCGCGGCCAGCCCGCCGTTCGATCCCACCGGACCGGCGTTCCAGGCGTGGTTCCACGGCAGCGCGCCCTTGCCGGCCTGCGTTTCCACCACCGGGATCCCCAGGGCATCCGCAAAGTCCGAGAGCGCCGCCGTGGCCTCGGAGTAGATCACGCCGCCGCCCGCGATGATCACCGGGGTCTTCGCCCGGCCAATCGCCTCGATGGCGCGCTGCAACTGCTCCAGCGGCGGGACGGTGCGCAGCACCCGCCAGACACGCTTCGCGAAGAAGGAGGCCGGGTAGTCGTACGCCTCGGTTTGCACGTCCTGCGGCAGGCAGATCGTCACCGCGCCCGTCACCGCCGGGTCGGTCAGGACGCGCATCGCCTCCGGCAGGCTGGCCAGGATCTGCTCTGGCCGGTTGATGCGGTCCCAGAAGCGGGAGACCGGCTGAAACGCGTCATTCACGCTGACATCGAGGCTGAGCGGGTATTCGAGCTGCTGCAGCACCGGGTCTGGTCGGCGCGACGCGAAGATATCCCCGGGCAGGAGCAGGACCGGGATGCGGTTGACCGTGGCCGTCGCCGCGCCGGTGATCATGTTGGTTGCGCCGGGCCCGATGGAGGACGTGCAGGCGAAGGTCTGCAGCCTGTTCTTCATCTTGGCGTAGGCCGCCGCCGTGTGCACCATCCCCTGCTCATTCTGGGGCCGGTGGAAGATGACCTCGTCCTGCATCTCTTCGAGCGCCTGGCCCATCCCGGCTACGTTGCCGTGGCCGAAGATGCCCCACACCCCGGCGAAGAACGGTTGTTCCATGCCATCACGCTCGATGTACTGTTGCCCCAGGTATTTCACGACTGCCTGGGCCATGGTGAGGCGGATCGTCTCCTCGCGAGCGCTCATGGTGGGTCCTTTCTCCTCTCGGCGTCGTGAGTCGTGATGACCAGATCGGGCCAACGGACTCCCCTCTCACGCGCATCGGGAGAGGGGCTGGGGGTGAGGGCTTTCCGGGGCTGGGCGGTGAGGGCTCCTAGCTTCGCCGGCCAGCCGCCCTGTTGATGCGCGTGTCGATGTCCTGCCAGGATGCGATCCCGGCGTTCATGTCGTCGGTCCACGTCTCACGCACCCAGGCCAGGGTCGGGTCGTCGCTCGGCTGCATCGTGCGTACCGGCTCGTCACCCGCCAGCACGTTCAGGTAGTACCCCGTGTAGCCCTGCGCCATGGCGAAGGTGTGGTAGCCCTCTGGCACCAGCAGCAGGTCGCCATCGTGGATCACGTACGCCTCGTCGATGCTGCCATCGGCCGTGTGCAGGCGCTGCAAGCCGAAGCCATCTTCCGGGTAGATGCGGTAGTAGTAGATCTCTTCCAGGTCCGCCTCGGCCGGCATGTTGTGGACATCGTGCTTGTGCGGCGGGTAGGAGGACCAGTTGCCGCTAGGCGTAAAGACCTCCACCACCAGCAGCTTGTCCGCCGGAAACGACGGGGCAATGATGTGGTTGATCTGCCGCGCCGCGTTCCCCGCGCCACGAATCTCCACCAGGACATCATCGGGCGTAATCAGCTTCGGCGGGTGGGCCACCTCCGCCCGGGCGGAGGTAATCGCCAGTTCCAATGGCGTCTCGGCAATCACCTCGAACTCGCTTTGCAGCGGCAGGTAGAGCGCCCACGGCTTGCCGTGCACCGGGCTCTCGCGCTCCCCGATTTTCCAGGTCTGTCCCAGGGCACTGACGGAGCAGCGCCCCGCCAGCGGCACCAGCGCCACCTCCTCCGGCCCGGTCGACTGTGTGTACGCCTCACCGGAGGCCAGGCGGATCACGCGCAGCCCGGTGTACTCCCAGCCCGCGCTCTCGACCGTCACATCGATCAGGGTGCCGGAGTTGCCGTACAAGTCATTCGATTTCAGCAGGAGAGCACGGGGATCAGTTATGGCCATGGCGGGGTCCTTTCCCTGTCCGCAGCAGACAGATCAGAAACGGCTGGGCGAAACCGGGACACGCTCCCTGAGCGAGGCTTCGGCAGCGTAGGCCAAAGCCATCGCGGCACGGGCGTCCTGCCCGGTGACTGGCACAGGCAGGTCATCGACGATACAGTCAATGAAGACCCGTAGTTCATCAATGTAGGCCTGGTCGAAGCGCTCCAGGAACCAGTGAATGTGGTCGCTCTGGATCCCCTTGGCGTCCAGGCGCAGCATCGGCGTATCGCGCGAGTAGCCGATCATCAGTGCGCCTTCGCTGCCGAAGACCTCCGTGCGCACATCGTAGCCAAACCCGGAGCGGCGACTGTTGTCGATCACGCCCAGTGCGTCGCTGGCAAAGCGCAGGGAGACCACGCTGGTGTCCACATCGTTCAACTCGGCAAAGACCGGATCGACGATGGCGCTGCCCATGGCGAAGAGCTCGGTCACGTCCTCGCCCACCATCCAGCGCACACAGTCGAAGTTGTGGATGGACATGTCGCGGTAGAGGCCCCCGGATGTCTCCAGGTAGCCGCGCGGGGCCGGGTTCGGATCGCGCATGGTGTCGCGGATCGCCTCGATCCGCCCCAGCGAGCCCTCTTCGATCAGGGCCTTCGCTTTGGCATATGCCTTGTCGAAGCGGCGCTGGAAGCCCATTTGCAGTCGCACGCCCGCCTGCTCGACGGCAGCCAGGGCGCGGTCGGTGGCCTCCAGGTCCAGGGCAATGGGTTTCTCGCAGAAGATCTGCTTGCCGGCCTCGGCAGCGGCGATGATCAGCGGCGCGTGGCTGTCGGTCGAGGAGCCAATGACGATGGCGTCAATGGCCGGGTTGGCGATAACGCGCTCCGGGTCATCGCTCCAGCCGCCTGCCCGCACCCGCTCGGCGAGCGCCTGGGCCGAGGGCCCGTGCACGTCGGCAATAACTGCTAGCTCAGCACGTGGAATCAGTGAAGCCAGCGTGGCGGCGTGGCGCTGCCCGATGCGCCCGGCGCCAATGAGCGCAACCTGCACCCGCTCCGGCATGGAGTACCTGCTCCTTCTCGTCCGTCCCTGCTGCCAGGGCCCTGCTCTATACGCTGGCTACGGCCCCAGCGGGTTTGTGCCGTTGACCAGCACTTCCTCGCCGTCACCGATGCCATCACCATCCGTATCCCACGCGGCCGGACCGGTGCCGTAGACAAAGAGCTCATCGGCATCGCCCAGGCCATCGCCATCGCTGTCCTGCGATACCGGGCTGGTCCCGTAGTTGTAGGCCTCTTCGCCGTCCGTCAGGCTATCGCCATCGGTGTCGTTGTTCACCGGGTCCGTGCCATAGGTGTAGGCCTCTTCGCCGTCCGCCAGGCCATCGCCGTCGTAGTCGCGGTTCAGCGGATCCGAGCCGTAGACTGCCTCTTCGGCGTCGCTCAGGCCATCACCGTCGGTGTCTCCCTGGGCAGGCACGGCCTGTGGGATTTCGGTTGGCACGGGGGTCGGCTGGACCACCGGCGCTTGCGTGGGTTGCGGCTGCTGGTCCACCGGCGGCAGGAGCACCGTCGGCACGGCGGTGGTTTGCGTGGTCGGCTGGGTCCCCTGCTGCGCTGTGCCGCCGGGCTGCTCCGCGCCGTCAACCGGCTCCCCGAGCGCCGCCACCACGAAGGCGGCCGGTTGCTGATCCGCGTTGCGCAGCATCAGCGAGCCCGCTACCAGCCGGCCACTTCCCGCGCCGATGGGGGAAGCCTGTCCCCCATCGGCCGAGGCCTGGACCTGGCCGGAACTGATCATCACCAGCGCCGGGCCGGTGTGGGGCGGCAACTCGGAAGCCTCGCCCGGCAGCAGCACCCCTCGCTGCAGCTCGACATCGAAGGTGCCACGCGGGTAGTCATTGATGGCATCGCTGGTGTAGAGCACGGTACCGCCCGCCGCCCCGGCAGCGGCATCGGGCGAAATCAGCTCCAGCACCCAGATGATGCTGGGGTCAGACCCCACGGCGTACCGCAGGAAGGGATCGCCCGAGGGCATGAAGAACCCCTCGCCCGGCTCCAGGCGGGTGCGCCGGCTGGTCAATTCATTGCGCACAATGGAAGCGCCACCCCGCTGCAGGGTGAACGAGGTCGCGGCGGTTTCCGGGGCGCCGGTGGAACTCAGCCCCACCTCGCGCACGCGCCAGACGACCGGACCATCAACATTGGCAAGGCCCTGGGCAATGGTATCGATGTGCGGGGCGCCGGCGGTGAATTCGGCGGAGGTTGGCGCGGCCTGCGGCTGTGCCGCGGGTGCTTGCGCTTCCGGCGTCTGTTCGGCCGCCACTGGGGATGGTGGCTGGGTGGGCAGGTCCTGTGCGGCGCTGAATTCCCGCTGATCCACCATGGCGCTGAGAGCAAGCATGGTTGCCAGCACCATGGCCCCTCCGCGAACTGCCCACACCGGCAGTCCTCCCGCTTTCGCTGCGCCCTGCATCTTTCCCAGCTCCTGTGCCTGACCTCGGCATGCGGCGGCGTGCACCGTTTGCGGGAAAACGGGCAGCCGTCTCTCCTCCAAATACCCTGTGTCCCGGTTCGGCGTTTGGTCAGCGACCCACGCGTGGCCCGTGTCAACAGCCATTCGCGCTACGAAACGCGCCGGTGGGGAGACTATACTTTCCTTTGATCCTGAGCGTTGCCATTCGGGCACAGCTCCACCATCAGGGACATCACTCTTGGTCGTAGATACCCCCACCCCACCTCAGGTTGCGTCTCATCCCACCCAGGCAGACCGCACGAAGCGCGTGGTGGTGGCCCGGGAACTCGGCTACTGCTGGGGCGTGCGCCGCGCTCTCGAGATTGTGGAAGCCGCCGCCGACAGCGCTGGGCCCATCGCGCCCATTGGCGACGTCATCCACAACCCGCAGGTCGTCGAACGTCTGCGCGGCAAGGGCGTCGAGGGCGCCACGTCCGTCGACCAGGCGGTGCAGCGTGGCTTCCGCCGCGTGGCCATCACCGCGCACGGCATGGGGCCGCATCTGGCCATCGAAGCCGCCGATGCCGGCACGGAACTGATCGATTGCACCTGCCCGCTGGTGACCAAGGTGCAGCGGCTGGCTCAGAAGCTCGTGCGCCAGGGCTACTACCTGGTGGTCTATGGCGATCACTTTCACCCGGAGGTGCGCAGCGTCATCGGCTGGGCGGGAACATCCAAGTCCGTCGCCGTCAAGAAGGTGGCGGACCTGCCCTGGAATGCGCCACGTGGCTCCACCGCGCCCGACGCCGTCACTCCCCCACGCAAGGTCGCGGTGGTCTCCCAGACCACCAAGAATGTGGATGAGTTGATGGCGTTCGCGCAGGAACTCCAGGCCATGGTGATGCCAGAAGGCGGCGAATTCCGCCTCTGCAACACCATCTGCGAACCCACCTCAGAGCGGCAGCGCGCCCTGAAGCGCCTGGTGGAAGACGACCATGTCGATCTCATTCTGGCGATCGGCGGGCGCAAAAGCTCCAACACGGCCCGACTGGCCGAGGTGGGCCAGTCCATGGGCGTGACCTCGTTCCATATTGAACGACCGGAGGAAATCACCGCCGAGTGGCTGGAGAATGTCACCACCGTCGGCGTGACCGCCGGTGCATCCACCCCGGACGATGTCATCGAGTCGGTCGTGGCGTACCTGGCCGCACGCGGGTATGCCCCACCCCCCGGCGGCATCCGCCCGGTTGACCCGGACTACGTTCCCGCGTACTGAGCGGCGTGTCGCCTCCCGGTGCACCACGTGCTGATCGTCCACCACACGGTGGGCCGCGAAGGCCGAGAAAGCCACGTATCCCGTCCGGCGAACCCAACAGTCAGGCAGGAGACACAGGGGGTGGCGTTCCAGGTAACGCCCCATCGGGAACTCACCTTATTCCACATGCAATCCACCGAGCGCGGCCAGGCACTGGGTACTGCCTTGCATCCCACCAGACGAATTCAGGCTACACACGCGGAAGGTGTATGCTGTCGTCTGCCGAACACGCAAATTGACATGCGCGAAACGGTGGGATATTCTCAAAGGCACGTTTCATACAACGATCCCAGGTCGGGGTCAGGCAGCGCGCGTGGCCCGAGCGGTTGCCAGGAGTCGGGAGGATGCGTACCAGCATTCGCCCGCGTACTCACGTGACAGGCGGAACGACCGCTGTGTTTCAGAGTGGAGGAACGTTCATGGATCAGCGATACACCCGGCTGGTAGAGCAGCTCCAGACAGGCGCAATTGACCGCCGCAACTTCATCGTGCGCGCCTTCGCGCTCGGGATCAGCACCAGCATCATCGGTTCCGCGCTGCGTGCCGGCGGAGCCGCCGCGCAGGATGCCTCACCAGAGGCATCGCCAATGGCCGGTGGTTCCACCGCAATCGGCAACCCGGCTATCGAGCACATCACGACCACGGACAAGGGCGTCATTCGCCTGTACTCCTCGTGGCCGCTGACGGGCTCGTACGAGCAAATCGGTGGGGACGCCGTTGAGGCGATCAAGCTGGCGCTGAGCGACTACGGCAACGCCGCTGGCGGTTTTGCCCTCGAGTACACCGCGCTGGATGACGGCATCGCCGCCAACAACGGTGGTTGGGATCCGGGTGCGGAGTCCGCGAACGCCAACACGGTCATCTCCGACCCTGACGCAGTGGTCTACCTGGGCACCTATAACTCGGGCGCCTCCAAGATCTCGATTCCGATCACGAACGAAGCCGGCCTGGCCCAGATCTCCTATGCCGCGACCTACCCGGGTCTGACCAAGGCGATCGAGGGGCTCACCGAAGAGGGCGAGCCAGACTCCTACTACCCGTCCGGCAAGCGCAACTACATGCGGACCGTCACTACGGACGACGCGCAGGGTGGCGCCAGCGCCAAGTGGGCCTACGATCAGAAGGGCGCCAAGACAGCTTACGTGCTCGACGATCAGAGCCTCTACGGTCACGGCGTGGCTATCGGTTTCGCGCAGGCCTTCGAGGCCCTGGGCGGAGAACTCCTCGGCGTTGAGGGCTACGATCCGAAGGCTCCGGACTACCAGGCGCTGATGACGAAGATCGCCGATTCGCAGCCAGACATGGTCTACGTGGGTGCGACGGTCGATCAGAACCCGGCCAAGTTGCTTCTCGACATGCGTTCGATCATGCCGGCCGACCAGGTCCTGTTCCTGGGACCGGATGGCCTGATCAACCAGGAGTTCATCGACGGCGCTGGCGACGCTGCGAATGGCGCGTTCGTCACCTTCGGCGGTGTGCCGCCGGCGCAGCTCAAGGGTGCTGGCGCGGACTACGTGACCCGCATTACCGAGATCCTGGGCCACTCCCCGGACGCCTACGCGACCTACGCCTACGAAGCGACCATCGTCGTCATGCAGGCCATTGACTCCGTCGGCGAGAAGGACCGCGCCAAGATCCTGGACGCCATGATGGCGACCAAGGACTTCAACGGGATCCTGGGTCAGCCGTGGGCCTTCACCGAGAACGGCGACAAGAACCTTTCGACGGTCGCCGTCAATGAGATCAAGCCGAACGACCAGGGCGTGCTTGACTTCTCGTTCCTCGAGGAGATCAGCGCTTAACAGCGTGGTTAGCCAGTAGCCAGAAAACGGGTTCGGGCGATCCGAACCCGTTTTCTGCACCAGTAGACTCGCGGCGCGGCAGGCGCCTGGATCAGCGCCGAGGTGAGAATGGAATTCAACTGGACGCTGTTTGCCCAGTACCTGATCCTGGGTGTCACGAACGGCTCACTCATTGCGCTGATTGCCCTGGGCTACACCATCGTTTACGGCATCGTTGAGCTCATCAACTTCGCACACGGCGAAGTGTTCATGATGGGCGCGTTTTTCGCGATTTCGGTCGTTGCCGCCTTTGGCCTCGCCTCTGGCGCTGGCGCCGGTCAAATTGCCCTCACCGCCATCGTGGCGTTGCTCGCGGCCATGCTGTTCAGCGGCGCGCTGAACTGGGGTATTGACCGCGTGGTCTATCGCCGCTTGCGCAACGCTCCGCGCCTTGCCCCACTCATCGCAGCAATTGGTGTCAGCTTTATTCTTCAGGGATTCGGCATTTACTGGAAGGGCTCAAACAGCATTCTTCCCCCGGAATTGATTCCTACCAGTGCTCGCTCCATTAATGTGCTGACCGATTGGCTAGGGCTGGACACTCGCATTCGCCTTCGCGCCCTGGATCTTGCAGTCGTCCTGATCACCATTCCGCTCCTGGCAGCCCTGACCTGGTTCATCTATCGGACGCGCACCGGGAAAGCCATGCGCGCGGTGGCCCAGGATCGCGGCGCTTCCGCGTTGATGGGTATCGATGTCAACCGCACCGTCGCCATCGCCTTCCTGATCGGCGGGCTGCTGGCTGGCGCGGCGGGGTTCATCGTTGTCTATTACACGAACAGCGCCCGCTTCCAGATGGGCTTCCGCTACGGGCTCTTCGCCTTCACGGCGGCGGTACTCGGGGGCATCGGGAACTTCAGTGGCGCGGTGGTTGGCGGTCTCATCATCGGCATTGTCTGGCAATTCAGCGACGGCTTCGTCCAGCAGTACATTCCCTGGTGGGGCGCGCAGTGGACGCCTGCCATGATCTTCGGGGTCCTGGTGCTTGTGATGGTGTTCAAGCCATCCGGGCTGCTGGGTGAAACCGTGCCCGAGAAGGTGTAGGGACTCTCATGGCAACCCAGATAGGCGCCGCCGGCACGGTATCGCCGGCAGCCGAAAAGTCAACACGCTCGCCGCGGGATATTGCGACGTTCATCATCATCCTCGCGCTGCTCGTGCTGTATCCCTTCATTGACCAGGCGCTCGGCCTCAAACTGCTGGGAGCCCTGCTTCCCATTGGGATTTACGCGCTACTGGCCATGGGGCTCAACATCGTGGTCGGATACGCCGGCCTGCTGGACCTCGGGTATGCCGCCTTCTTCGCCATCGGCGCCTACACCATTGGCTTCCTGACATCGCCGGGCTCGGTCTTCGTCCAGAATGGCTGGATTCCGCCCTTCTTCCAGAATTTCTGGCCAGCTCTGGTGGTGGCGTTCGTTGTCTCGGCCATCTTCGGCGTCCTGTTAGGCGCTCCCACTCTGCGGCTGCGTGGTGACTATCTCGCCATCGTCACCCTTGGCTTCGGTGAAATCGTTCCCAACTTCTTCCTGAACGCCACGCCGCTTACTGGCGGCACGCGCGGCATCAATCCAATCGCCAAACCCCCGGCGCTCGGTCCCCTGACATTCGGCCAAACAGATCAGCGCAACTGGTACTGGCTGATTCTGGCCGTCGGCCTCTTCTCCGTTTTTCTGATTCTGCGCCTGTATGGATCTCGGCTCGGCCGCTCATGGCAAGCCATCCGGGAGGACGAACTCGCCGCATCGAGCATGGGCATTAACCTGACCCGCACCAAGCTCTGGGCGTTCGCCCTTGGCGCATCCTTCTCGGGATTTGCCGGGTCGCTCTTCTCCTCCGCCTTCCAGTATGTCCATCCCAGCCAGTTCGAGTTCACCCTCTCGATCATGATCCTCTCGGCGGTGATCCTGGGAGGCATCGGCAACGTCTACGGTGCGGTGATCGGCGCGGTCCTGATCGGCTCCTTCGACCGTATCCTGGCTGAGCGGCTGACCGGGCCCGTCAATGCCCTGGGCGAGCAGATCGGCAACGAATTCCTGGCCAATCACAACGTCGGCGAAGACCGCTACCTGGTCTTTGGTCTCGCGCTGGTGTTGATGATGCTCCTGCGGCCGGGCGGACTTTTCCCCAGCAAGCAGCGGGCAGCGGAGATGGAGCCCGAAAGCGAGGACATCTCCGTCCAGGAGCAGGAGGATCTCTACGACGTGCGCACACACAATGACCCCACTCCAGACGAGCAGGGAGGACAGGTGAGGTGAGTGCCACCGCAGACGCTCGTCCCCCGCGGCCAGACACCATCCTTTCAGTCCGAGGTCTCACCAAGCGATTTGGCGGCCTGGTTGCCGTGGATGGTTTTGAGCTCAGCTTGCCACGAGGAGTTATCGCCAGCCTGATTGGTCCCAACGGCGCGGGGAAAACCACCGTGTTCAACATGGTGGCGGGCATCTACCAGCCCACCTCTGGTGAGATTCGCTTTGAAAACGATGCGATCTTTGCTGATGGCTCCGGTGGCTCCCGCAAGGTGTGGCTCCGCCCGGACCAGGTCACGTCACGCGGTATCGCCCGCACGTTCCAGAACATCCGCCTCTTTGCCAACATGTCCGCTCTGGACAACGTCCTCATCGGCATGCATACGAGATTGCACTCCACGCCCCTGGGCGCCGTACTGCGCCTGCCTTCGGTCAAGCGCGAAGAGGAAGCGGCACACCAACGCGCGCGCGAGTTGCTGGACTACGTGGGGCTACGGGGGCAGGGCCCGGTGACGGCCAAGAACCTGGCCTACGGGGATCAGCGGCGCCTGGAGATTGCACGGGCACTGGCCAGTGAGCCCAAGCTGCTCCTGCTGGACGAGCCAACCGCCGGCATGAACCCGAACGAAACCGGGCAGATGACACGCTTTATCGATCGCCTGCGCAGGGAGATGGACGTTACTATCCTGCTCATCGAGCACGATATGAAAGTGGTGATGGGCATTTCGGACCAGGTGGCGGTGCTGGATCACGGGACAAAAATTGCTGACGGCGCGCCACGCGATATCCAGCGCAACCCCAAGGTGATCGAGGCCTACCTCGGCACCGGCGCGAGCGAATCAATCGAGACGGCAGTCGAAGCCGTGCAGTCCGTCGACGGCGCGCAGGCAGCGCCGCTCAGTCAGGGAACACGGTAGCCCCATGGCGATGCTGGAAGTCAACGACATTCACACGTTCTACGGCAATATCCAGGCGTTGAAGGGCGTCACGCTGAACGTGGAGCAGGGAGAGATCGTCACCCTGATCGGCTCCAACGGTGCAGGCAAGACCACCACGCTGCACTCTATCTCTGGTCTGATTCGCCCTCGCACCGGGAGTATTGTGCTTTCTGGCAAGGTCATCAGCGACAAGCCAGCGCACATCGTGGCCGGCATGGGCGTAGCACACTCCCCCGAAGGACGGCGCATCTTCAACCGTATGTCGGTGATGGAAAATCTGGAACTGGGCGCCTTTTCGCGCGGCAAGGTGGACCCGGAAGACCTGGAACGCGTCTTTACGCTCTTTCCCCGGCTGGAGGAACGCAAGAGCCAGATTGCGGGCACGATGTCCGGCGGCGAGCAGCAGATGCTGGCCATTGGCCGCGCCCTGATGGCCCGGCCCTCGGTACTCCTGCTCGATGAGCCGTCGCTCGGTCTGGCCCCGATCCTGGTGGACACCATCTTCCAGATCATCGTGGACATCAATGCCCAGGGCATTCCGGTCTTGCTGGTGGAGCAGAACGCGCTCAAGGCGCTGGCCATCGCGCATCGCGGCTACGTCATCCAGACCGGCAAGATCGTGCTGGCGGGCACCGGCCGGGACCTGCTCGGCAACGACATGGTGCGCAAGGCGTACCTGGGCGAGGATTAGCGAGGGGGAAAGTACTTCAGGTTCCAGCCCCGGTGCGTGGGGAACGTGGCATCGCGCTGCCGCTCGGCGCAGACAGAGCGCGGTCGCGATCTATGTGATCGATGCCCAATCTCGAGCGTCGGCAAAGTGGCGCAAATGTTGGACGTTCGTGGTCGCAATCAAGACCTGGTCAAGCGCCTGTTGCGCCCCTATGGTTGCCGCGTGCCCGGCGAGAATCATGTCTATGTCCAGGCTATGACGATCTGCAGTGGGTTTCCCGCTGCGTCTCGCTTCGGCCCAGAAATGCGCGGCCCGTCGCAACACCTCTGAAGACACCTCATGGAAGCCAAGCTTGATGGGGAGCTGATTTAGCCGCAAGAGTGCCCGCTGATTCCCGAGCCTGATGAGCTCCCGTCGGACTTCGAAGTCAATGATCTCGGGAACGATCAGCCTGTGGCCGGCTTGCAACATACCCCTGGCCCACTCATTGCACTCTCTCGCGGGTGATTCAGTAGATCGTGAATGCGCCAGCAGCCCAACCGGACCAGAATCCAACAAGATGATCATCTACTCGGGGAGAAATTTGTCGAACAGCTTCCTGCCAGAGCCCCGGTCTTCGTCAATCGCCCGGGCGAATGCAAGAAACTCGGCCCAATCTGCCTCGGGGTCTTCCGAAGGCTCGTCACTGAATTGCCGAAGTAGCGCAATGGCCGCTTCAGGATCGTAATCATCGCCCAGGTCTGCTGGTTGCTGCTTCGCGCCTGGCTCCAGCCTGACCATGGTCGGGTAAGCGTCGTCAGGTTCATCTACATGGCGTTGAGGAATGCTCATGATTCACCTCCCGGGGGAGCTTGAGGAATCTACAGATTGTAGCAGTGCAAAACCGCCCCGCCCTGTCCTCCTCACCGGCGCGGCTGGCCGCATCGGCACGGCGTTTCGCCTTGCGCACGGCCAGGACTACCACTTCCGCCTGGCGGATCTGGAGACCAGCGCCCTCATCGGCACGCCCGGCGAGGCCCACGAGGTCATCCGCCTCGATGTATCAGACGCCGCTGCCTGCCACGCGGCCTGCGCCGGGATCGACACCGTTGTGCACCTTGCGGCAGATCCCCGGCCCGACGCACCCTGGGACTCCCTGCTGCAAAACAATATCCAGGGCGTGGTCAACATCTGCGAGGCAGCCCTGGCCGCCGGGTGCCGGCGCGTGATCTACGCGAGCAGTGCGCATGCGGTGGGCGCGTACCCGCCAGACCTGACGCTGGCGGATGATGCCCCGCCCCGGCCCGGCAATCTCTATGGCGCCAGCAAGGTCTTTGGCGAAGGGGTTCTCTCGGCGTTTGCCACGCGTGGGCTCTCCGGGGTTGCCATACGCATCGGCGCGTACGACGCCCCCTGGTACTACGAGGACACCGACAGCACCGTCGCGGCGGCCTACATCAGCCCGCGCGACATGAACCAACTCCTGGTGCGGGCCATCGAGACGCCGCGGATCACCTACGCCGTGGTGGCCGGCATTTCGCACAACCGGCAACAGCGCTTCGACCTGCGCCAGACGCGCGCGCTGCTCGCCTACGACCCACAGGACGACGGCATTCGGTCGCGGGAGGAGCACGCCGCTCGCCGCAACGGCGCGTAACGCACTCCGCCCATCAGGTCAGGCTTGCGCGTCGTCCTCGATTTCGCCGTGATCGTGGCGCGAAGACATCCTCATCCTGCGTGCCGCGGTAGAGTCCGACCAGACCCCAGGCAAGATGGTCGTGCACGGGCGTCTGCGCACCGGGCGAGACGACCAGTGCCGCCAAGGCCAGGCCACCGTCATCGGAAATGTGCGAGGATCTCGAGGGAACCCATTGACACACTCCGGAAAAGATGCGAAACGTGCTGTAAGATCCGAATTGCTTGTTGTGAGGCAACAGTGGGGGAAGACGCGCAATGCGCATTGCCACGTTCGGTGACGCACGAATTGGTGTCGTTGCCAGCGACGAGACGGTCGTCGATGCGACCGATCTTTTACAACAGTTCGAGCCACTTGGCCCTGAAGATCTCCTCCCGGATTTGA
>JALYWD010000187.1 GCA_030852885.1 Chloroflexota bacterium
GCAGGTCCTGTTAGCGCTCGGGATGGCTTCCGCCGGCGTCATCAAGCTCATCAGTGGCGATGACGTTCTCACGATGTACTACCCGATCTTCCCGGCTCTGTTCATCCGGTTCATCGGGGTCTGCGAAATCCTGGGCGCAATCGGCGTCGTCGTGCCTGCTGCCCTCCGCATCCGGCCCGAGCTGACGCCGCTGGCCGCCGCCGGCCTCGCGATCATCATGGGAGGGGCCGTGATTTCCACCATCGCGATGGGTGCGGCCTCCATGATCGCCACACCTCTGATTCTCTTCCTGCTGGCGGTTTTTGTGGCGTATGGCCGTTGGAAGCTCGCGCCAATAGCTGAGCGTGACGCCGAGCGCGCGTTCTAATCCCCTCATCCGGTTCGATCAGGAAACAGAAAGGTTGGATCCCGATATGTCCACATCCACATCGACTGGCAAGCGCATTTCGGACACCGAATACGTAATGGAGCGCACGTTCGCCGCTTCCCCGGACCGCGTCTTTGCCGCGTACACCAATGCCGAGCAGGTAGCGCAGTGGTGGGGTCAGCGCGCCTCAACGACAACCGTGGAAGCGCTCGATGCCCGGCCGGGAGGCTCCTGGCGCTATGTACAGCGCGATCCGGAAGGCAATGCGTACGAATTCTACGGAGAGTTCCTGGAGGTCTCGCCGCGGAAACTGGTGAACACCTTCGAGTTCGCCGGCTTTCCGGGCCACGTCGTCACTGACACCGTGACGTTCGAGCCTGATGGGACCGGGACTCGCGTGGTCGCTTCCTCCAGCTTCCCCAGCAAGGACGATCTCGACGGGATGCTGGCGAGCGGCATGGAAGGTGGGGCGAACGAGAGTTGGGACCGCCTCGCAGAGCTTCTCGATCGCTAGCGACCTGTAGATCCTGTAGATCAGGGCGCGGGCGGAATGTGCCCGCGCCCCGATCCCCTTTCGCCCGCCGCCACCAGGCAAGACCCCACCTCCAAGGCCACGAACGGAGCCGATCATGACAACCAATGCACGAGCAACGAGACACGTTGCCTCGCGGCGCACGCTGCTTGGCGGAGCGAGCAGTGGTGTTCTTGTCACGGCACTGGGTGTCAGTGGCCTGGCCGCTGACACCAGCGCAGACCGCATCTTCGCTCGCACGACACCCCGGGAGATTGCCATGAGGACCAGCGGCTTCGATCCAGACCGCCTCGCCTTGATGCATGAGACGATGGCGCGTCACGCTGGCGCCGACAGCTTGCCCGGCCTGGTCACGCTGATCAGCCGGGGCGATGAGACCGACCTGCAGGCATACGGGACCATGACCACGGATGGCAACAACCCCATGCAGGAAGACACCCTCTTTCGCATCGCGTCGCTCACCAAACCAATCGTGGCGGCTGCAGCCATGGCGCTGGTAGAGGACGCGGCGCTACGGCTGGATGACCCGGTGGATACGTTCCTGCCGGAACTGGCGAACCGTCAGGTGCTGCGGTCCATGGAGAGCGACCTCAGTGACACTGTTCCGGCGGACCGCCCCATCTCCCTGCGGGATCTGCTGACGCTCACCCCAGGTTACGGCGCCATCTTCGCCATGCCGGGCACGTACCCTATCCAGCAGGCGATGGACGACGCAGGGCTTTCCCCCGGCCCAAATTCGCCGGCGTTGACGGCCGACGAGATGCTGCAACGGTATGCTGGCCTGCCGCTGGTGGCCCAGCCGGGGACCCGCTGGCTGTACAACAATGGCTCGGACATCCTGGGCATTCTGCTCGCCCGCGCTTCGGACATGACGCTCGGTGAACTCCTGCAAGAGCGCATCTTCGGCCCGCTCGGTATGGTCGATACCGCGTTCTCGGCGCCGGCGGACAAGGTGGATCGCCTGCCCGGCGTCTACTTCCGGGACCCGGCCTCGGGCGACGTCGTGGAGTTCGATGCTGCCGGCCCGGAAAGCCGCTTTGCCTCGCCACCGCTGTTCGAGTCGGGCGCGGGAGGGCTGGTGTCCACCGCCGCCGACCTCCTCGCATTTGGCGAGATGATGCGCGCCAACGGCACGCGCGGGGACGTGCGTATCCTCTCCCGCCCATCCGTGGCCCTGATGACCACCAATCAGGTCCAGCCAGAGCACGTGCAGGCAGCGGACTTCTTCCCCGGATTCTGGGATACGCATGGCTGGGGCTTCGGCCTGGCCATCGACACCGTGCGCGCCGAGTTGTTCATGACCCCGGGGCGTTTCGGCTGGGATGGCGGCTTTGGCACGAGCCTGTACATCGACCCCACCGAGGATGTGATCGGTGTCCTTCTCACGCAGCAAACCTGGGACGGTATCGGACTACCGATGGTCCACATCGACTTCTGGAACGGCGCCTACCAGGCGCTCGCCTGAGGCAACCAGGGATATCCCTCTCCGGGCTATGTCTCCCCCGTTCTATACTTCTGATCGCGCCGCCACGAGCGGCGCGATTTCGTGCCCACCCAGGTCGCATCGCCAGCCACGCCAGCGTACCGGGCAGCCACCTCACGCATCTGGCGTTGCACAGTCCTCCCAGGAGCCACCACATGATCCTCCGCTTCTTCCGCCGCAAGAGCCAGCCCGATGTTCAACTGGAGCAAGGTCTGGAGAAGACACGGCGCGGCGTCTTCCTGGAAATCACCCGCCTCTTCGAGCGCGACGCGCTGGACGATGATCTCTACGAAGAGCTGGAAATGCTGCTCATCCAGGCAGACGTGGGATGGGATGTCAGCCAGAAGCTGGTCCGTGATCTGCAGGAGCGCGTGCGCCAGGGGAATATCACGGATCCCCTGCTGGCGCGTGAAATCCTGCGCGAGGAGATGATCTCCCTGCTGGAGGGCGCGAGCCGCAACCGCAAGGTCAAGATCCTGCAGCGTGGCGTGCCTTTCGTGATCATGGTGGTTGGCGTGAACGGCGTCGGCAAGACCACCTCCATCGCCAAGCTGGCCGCCTATCACAAGGGGTTCGGCCGCAGCGTCCTAATTGCCGCCGGCGATACGTTCCGCGCGGCTGCCATTGACCAGCTCAAGATCTGGGGCGAGCGCGTCGGCGTGCCGGTGATCGCCCACGAACAGGGCGCGGACCCGGGCGCCATCGTCTTCGACGCCATGCAGGCGGCCCACGCGCGTGGCGTGGACGTGCTGATCATCGACACGGCCGGCCGCCTGCACACGAAACACAACCTGATGGCGGAGCTGACCAAGCTGCGCCGCATCATGCAGAAGACCGTGCCGGAAGCGCCGCAGGAAACGATCCTCGTCATCGACGCCACCACCGGACAGAATGGGCTCGTGCAGGCCAAGCAGTTCTCCGATGCGGTCGAGATCTCGGACATCCTCATCGCCAAGCTGGACGGCACGGCCAAGGGCGGCATTGCCTTCTCCGTGGCCAGGGA
>JALYWD010000206.1 GCA_030852885.1 Chloroflexota bacterium
GGCCAGCACCAAGCGCTTCGCCCTGCGCTAATGAGCCATGCACAAATCGGGTCGTCTCGAGCTTGTCGAGAGATCTCGTTTCCCCACCGCGTGACGGACGAGGTCCCTCGATTTCGCTCGGGACGACACGCTTGCGGTACGGCGGTGCAGTTTGCGGAGCGCGGCTTTTCGCGCCCCTTACTCCCCGGTGAAGTTGTAGATTCGTGCCGTCAACGCCGGCGTTTCGGCATCCAGCGTCACCCGGTAGCCAAGCGTGGAGTTGCCCGTGGCCCCGCGAGCTGCAAGGCCGTAGTCGGTGTACCCCAGCGGCAGCACGGCCTCGGCGATGACGTACTCGCCCAGGGGAAGGTCGCCCCAGACCAGGTTTTCGCCCTCTGCCGATGCGTCGCCAACGGTGAGTGGAAGGGAGAGCGCGCTGCCCGAGATGGTGATATCGAAGTCCTGGTTGGTCGGCGCGCAGGCGGCCGCGTTGAACGTGGTCGTGGTCATGCCGGGTGGGCAGTCGTAGACCGAGATCGTGATCGATCCCGATTCTGTTGTGGCAGCGGTTTCTGGAGTCTCACTGCTGGCAGGCGTGGACGGTGCCTCCGTACCTGAGCCGGGCAGCGCCGGGGGAGGGATTTCCGGGCCGATGATGGCAACGACGAAGCCGGCGCGGTCTGCCGCGGCCCCGCCAGAGGGGGCGGGCGCAACCAGCAGTTCCCCGCTGAAGCTGGCGGCCTCCCCGGCCAGCAGGACGGCGCTGCCACCGTCTGGCTTGCCAACAGTGGCCGCGCCATCCGTAACCAGGATGACGTTCTTGCCACCAGAGTCAGGGATCGTCAGGCTCTCTCCGGAGCCGAGCAGATCGGCAACGAGGTCCAGATCGTGCGCGCCGTTGGGCGCCGCAAAGGGAGCGCCCGGCTGCAGGACGGTGGCGTTGGCAGGGGGCGCGGCGTCCTCCGGCACCAGCTCGATGCTGAGAAAGCTGGCCTCCTGATCCGAAAGGCTGGCCCGCTGTTGCACTGCCCCACCGGGGGTGAGCGCGGCCTCGCCAGTTCCGAGCTGAATTTGCGAGCCGTCCTCATTGGTCAGGAGCAGCGGACCGGTCGTCGCCAGCACGAAACTGAGCGGTTGCGCTTCGAACGGCGCGTCCGCGAGCGGCAGCGCGCGCGCACGCACCGTGCGCCAGACGACGTTCCCCTCCGGCAGCGGCGCGACCCCCTGGGCAATCACCTGGGCGGTGCCGCTGGCTGGGGAGAAGGCGACATCCGCCGCATCCTGGGCGGCAACCTGGGGCGCCAGGATGAGGACCAGGGTGATGAGCAGCGCCAGGGACACTCCGAGGCGCCGGATGATTTGGGGAAGTCGCAACCTCATGGATGTCCTCCTGGCGTGTTTCGGGGCGGCGTTACCCGGCCGGGCAGGTTGCGGCAAGCTCAGCAATCTCTCCCTGGGCCTGGGACAGCAGGCTCTGGCCGTCGCCAAGGGCCGCGGCAGCCTGGGTGAAGCTCGCCTCGTCGCCACTCGCGGCCGCCTCGGCGATGCCGCGCAGGCCGCGCGAGGTCGTGCTCAGGGCGGTGACCAGCAGACGGTTCGCATCGGCAGCCGCGTCCGGTGGGGCACTGCCGCGTTGCGTCGCAATGGCGGCGTCGATCTGCTCCGCCAGGCCCTGTACGGCCCCGGCATCAACGGCGCTCATCGTGCTCACGTCGAGGCCACTGATTCCCTGGTCAGCGAGCGCAAGGGCTGACGTGGCGTTGCCCAGCCAGGGCTCCAGCGTACAGGCGCTCGCAGTGGGCGTTTCCGCTGCGGCTGCGGACGCGCTGGGCGTGGCCGCGCCAGTTTGTCCCATGCGCACAACGATCACGTCGCGGCTGGTCACGTCCACGTGGCCATTGACCACCGCCGCAAGCGTGGCGCCGGCGGTATCCGGCGTGAGCGCGCCGGTGTAGCGCAGGCGCTGCACCAGCCCCTCGGCGCCAAAGCGATAGGTGGCGCCATCGAGCGTGAACGCGTTAGCCGTTCCCTGCGTGAGAACGCCGTCCCCCACGAGCACACCGACCTGCGCCGCCTGGCGCTGCAATGTCTCCTGCAACGTGAGGTCGTACTCGGCCAGGAGTTCCCCGGTGCTGAAGCTGGCCGGGTCTGCCCACGATCCGCCGCCATTGGTGGTCAGGTAAATGCGCAGGGTGCCCTCCCCGGCGTACGACGTGGTGTCGGCCCGGCTCGTGGCCGGCTGCAGCGTCACGTCCGCGAGGAAGGTGAGGCGGGCTGCGCCTACCTGGTCGGTGTCATCGGCGAACAGGTCCTGCGACGTCAGGCCAGAGACCCGGCTGATGTACCCGAAGATCTGCAACTGATCCTGCGTCTGCGCGGTGCGGCCAACGAGGTCCATCGTGCGCTCGCTGAGCGGGCCAGATGCCACCTCCAGCGGGGCAACCTCCTGGCCCGCCACCGGCAGCGCGAGGGGCAGGATCAGGAAGGCGACGAGCGCGAGCAAAACGGCGGGAAGGCAGGATGGCGGGCGCGCCTTTGCCGCTCTGTACGCGGCCAGCGGACGGGTGGAGGTCGCATGACGAGGCCCAGGCAGGTGTGACAGCAAAGTTGAGATCCTTCGTTCCTCAAGCCGGCAGGCATGGCTCCCGCGCACCCCGGAACGGCAACGCTCTCGTATCCTAACAGAGGGATGCGCGCACCTTGACGCTCAGTGCGGTGTCCAGCGAGGATCAGTGACAACGCCAACCTTTCTCTTTACCGATATCGAGGGCAGTACCCGCCTCTGGGAATCCGCGCCAGCCGCCATGTCGCGGGCGCTGCAACGCCACGATGACCTGATGCGAACGGCCATCACACGGCACGGCGGACGGGTCTTCAAGACCGCTGGCGATGCCTTCTGCGCGGTTTTCCCAACGGCAACCGAGGCGCTCACGGCCGCCATCGCCGGCCAGGCCGCGTTGCAGGCTGAGCGCTGGGACCCGAGCCTGGTCATTCGTGTGCGTATGGGTATTCACACCGAGGAGGCCGAAGCGCGCGGCGGCGATTATTTCGGCCCCGCGCTGAACCGCGTGGCACGGCTGCTCTCCACCGCCCACGGCGAGCAGATCGTGCTCTCCCGTGCGGCGCGAACGGCGGCGGACCCCCTGCCAGAGGGCGTTGCCCTCCAGGACCTGGGTGAGTACGCGCTGAAGGACCTGGCGGAGACGGAGCGCATCTTCCAGGTGAACGCGCCTGGCCTGCGCACCCTCTTCCCCCCGTTGCGCACTCCTGAGCGCATGCTCCGCAACGTTCCCGTGCCCGCCACGCCGCTCCTGGGGCGAGAGGAGGCGGTGCGCGAAGTCCGTTCCCTCTTTGGCCTGGTGGCTCCAGGTGAGGCGCACTCCAGCCCTGAAGCGCCCGGGCGGCTGGTCACACTGACCGGACCGGGCGGCACTGGCAAGACCCGGCTGGGGCTGCACCTGGCGCGGGAGTTGGGCATCGAACTGGACGACGGCGCGGTCTTCGTCCCGTTGGCCGCCGTTACCGACCCGTCGCTGGCGCCGGCGGCCATCGCCAGCGCACTGGACATCGCGCTCAGTGGGGGTGACTCAGCGCGGCAAGCGGTCCTCGACCATCTACGTGATCGCCGCCTGCTCCTGGTGCTCGACAACGTCGAGCAGGTGATGGGCGTCGCCGGCTTCGTGGCCGAAATCCTGGCGCAATGCCCGCGCGTGCTCCTGCTGGTTACTAGCCGCGAGCGCCTCAACATCCGTGGTGAGCGTGAGCTGCCATTGCCGCCCCTGGCGCTGCCGGGCCGGGTGGGGAGCACCCCTGATCCGCGCGAAGCGTTCCCCGATCTGGCTGCGGTGCAGCAGTCGCCAGCCGTGCAGCTCTTCCTGGACCGAGCTAGGCGGGTGAAACCTGATCTCATGCTGGCGGAAGAGAATGCCGGGGCCATCGCTGAAATCTGCGTCCGGCTCGATGGCCTGCCCCTGGCCCTGGAACTGGCCGCCGCGCGCGCCCGCTTGCTCACCCCGGCCGCCATGCTGGAGCGGCTGGACCGCCGGCTCGATCTGCTCAGCAAGGGTGCGCGCGATCTACCAGATCGCCAGCGCACCATGCGCGACACCGTCGCCTGGAGCTACGACCTCCTGTCCGCCGCGGAGCAGCAGGTTTTTGCCGGGTTGGGTGTCTTCGCCGGCGGGGTCTCCCTGGAGGATGCGGAGTCGGTGCTGCTCGGTGAGTGCGACATCGACGCGGACATCGATGTCTTCGAATCGCTGGCGGACAAGAGTTTGCTGCGTATTGTGGGCGACGATGCGCCACGCTTGATGATGTTCGAGACAATTCGCGACTTCGCCCAGGAGATGCTCGCCAGCACGCCGCTGGACCGCGACATACGGGAACGCCACGCCTGCCACTACCTCGAGCTTGCGGAAGAGGCAGAGCCGCACCTCGGCGGCCGGGCACAAAGCGCCTGGCTGCGCCGCCTGGACGTCGAACAGGCGAACCTGCGCGCCGCCATTGCCTGGCTGCGAATGGGTTCTCACCCGCAGGACGCCCTGCGCCTGGGCGCGGCGCTCTGGCGCTTCTGGTGGTTGCGTGGCGACACACGGCAGGATCGGGTTCTGCTGGAATCACTGCTGGCCGAGGTTCCCTGTGCGGACAGCCACCTGCGGGCACAGGCGCTCAATGGCGCGGGCGTGCTGGCGGACAGCGCCGGAGACTGGGAGGGCGCGGCTCGCCTGCACACGGAGAGCCTGCGCCTTTTCCGGGAGTTGGGTGATCTGCACGGCGTAGCCTGGACCCTCAACAACCTCGGCGTGGTCGAACTCAACCAGGGACACCTGGAGGCTGCACAGGCGCTGCTGGAGGAGAATCTGTCAGTGGCGGAACAGGCCGGAGCGGAAGCCAGCATCGCCACGGCCTTGAACGACCTGGGCACGATCGCGCACTATCAGGGCGATCACGAACGCGCCATCGAGTTGCACACGCGCGGGCTGGAGCGCTTCCGGGCCCTCGGCGACGACACGCACGTGGCGCGCGCCCTGAACAACCTGGGCACCATCATCGGGGAGAGTGGGGACCTGGACGCAGCCTGCTCTCTCCTGGCGGAAAGCCTGGCGCTGCACCGCGCCGTGGGCGATCGCCAGGGTATCGCCAGCACGCTCAATAACCTGGCCCAGTTCACCGGGCAGCGTGGGGATGCTCCGGCGGCGAGCGCCATGTTCTCCGAGAGCTACGTGCTGGCCCGGGAGAGTGGCAACCGCCTGTACGCGGCCATCTCGCTCGAGAACCTGGCGTCGTTGTTGCTGCGCGGCGGCGAGCCTGCTCTGGCTGCCCTGCGCTACCAGGAAGCCTATCGCCTCTACCTGGCGGTGGACGATATCCAGGGGATCGCCAGTTCCCTGAGCGGTCTGGCAGTGGCGGCGCTGGAGGGTGGTCACGCCGCCACCGCTGCGCAGGTGTTGGGCGCACTTTCCGCCAGCGGCGCGGCTGAATACACGGAGGGGGAGGCGCTCCTGACTGCCGAGCAGCGGTTGCGGGACCTCCTGGGCGACGGTTCCTACGCCAGTGCCCACGCCCTTGGCGCCACCCGGCCAGCCGAGCACGTGGCGGCCCAGGTCGTGGCGGAGTTGCAGGTCAGGGATGGCGCCGCGAACTAAGATCGGCTCGCCGGCGCCATCCTGTGCGGCTACCTCGAAAGGCGGTCACGAATAAGCGTGAAGATCATCTGCGCGGCGGTGAGATAGGAGCCCTGGACGGCGCCAGAGTCGCCACCGTCCTCATCCGTCCAGTTCGAGAAGAGGGCGAAGTAGACCCAACGGTCCGGCACGTAGAGTCCGCCCGCGAAGGTCAGGACGTGGCTGCCGCCGAAATCGATGCTGCCGCCCTTGCCGAAGCCGTTGACCCCCAGCGGCATGGAGCGCAGCACGGCGTCGCCAATCGCCAGGATCTGCCGGAACGCCTCCAGGGTTGCGGCGTACTGGAAGAACTCCCCCTGCAGGGCGCGTGAGTAGAACGAGACCATCTCACGCGGTGTGCTGGCCATGGTGATGGTGTCGTTCAGGATCGGGCGTGGGGGCAGGCTGAGGTCGGGATTCTGCAGTTGCTCCCAGGTCGTGCCTTCCCAATCCTCCACGCCAAAGACGTAGCCAAAGAACTGGTGCGTGCTGAGAGGAATCTCTGTCTGCGTGAGCCCGATCTCGGCGATGAACGCGGTGACGTTCTCCGGGCCAACATGCTTGAGCACGATGTCGGTAGCCGTGTTGTCGCTGTGGGCGATCATCGCCTCCAGCGCCGTGCGGAGCGTGACCGTTCCGGTGAGCGACGGCGAATTCAGCACCGGTGCGGCGAGCGAGAAGACCGACTCGTCCAGCGGTAGCTGCTGCGCCAGTCGCCTGTTGAGCTGGGCGGCGAGCGGCACGTCGCTGGTGGGGTCGATCTGCGCCTCCTCCTGGCGCAGGCACTCCGCCAGCGCCAGCGCCTTGAAGACGCTGGCAATGAAGAAGCGGTCGTCCGCGTTGAGTTCCAGTGACCAGGCAGGGCGGCCGGCATCTGGCGGCGCCAGGAACATGAGTCCCTGCTGGCCGGGAAGGCCCTTGAACGCCTCCAGGATGGCTGCGCTCAGGCCGTCCATCGCCTCGTCTGCTACCGGCGTGGCTACCTGACCCCGGGCACCCGGCGCCAGGAGGGTCGCACCGAGCGCAACCGCAGCCCCGGCGCTGCCAGCGCGCAGGGCACTGCGGCGGGACAGCGTTGCCTGGGTTTTCTCGAAGGCCATGCGTGTTTTCCTTTCCTGATTACCTCATGCATTGCGGAGTGAGGACGCTGAAAGCGTGCCAACCGCGAGTAATATGGTGCAGCCTGCGGGGCGAAGGGTGATCAGTCTTCGACGCGTGGCATGAGACGTAGCCCCAGACTCACCCAGCGGACGCGGCCATCGGCGTCCCGCACAAACGGAATCCTGGGGCCGCCGGGAATGCCCGCGATATCAGGCGCGACGAGCTGCAACTGTGCTGGCTGGGCGGCCGGTGGCGGCAGAACGGGCTGCCAGACATTGGGTCCGAGCGTCAACGCTGCCGCGAAATCCAGGGCCTCGTCCTCGACAGCGATGGTCACCGAGGTGTCCATGTTCGCGTAGTGGCCGGCATACTCTTCCAGTTCCGCGGCTGTTGCCTCCAGCGGCACGGCATCGGCCGGGGTCTGGAGCGCCGGCACGAGCCCGAGTTTCCCGACCAGCGGCGCAAGTTCCGGTACCTGGCTGACGGCGGCATCCACGGCGGCGAAGGCAACGCCCCCGCCCGGTTGGCCGTTCGTCAGCACCACAATCGCAAAGTCATGCTCTGGCACGGCGAAAAAGTCGGCGTGCTGGCCCAGCGTGTCACCGCCGTGCCCGATGGTGCGGATGCCCTCGATATCCTGCACGAACCAGTCTCGCCCCATCCAGAGAGAGGTGCCTGGGAAGGGCAGAGCGGGCTCCTTCATCTGGGCCAGGCTCTCCGGACTGACGATGTTCGCAGGCCCGGCCACATTGCCCTTCGCAATATGGAAGCGGCCATACCGGATAACATCGCGCGTGGTGGACCAGATCCCGCCCGCCGGATCCGCGGTGTTCACGATCCAGAGGGGGAGCTGCACCGTGGTGACCACCGACCCGTTGATCGGCATGGTGACGTGCCCGTCGGCGTACGGGTGCTGCAGGACAGCGCTCCGCTCCAGGAACGTACTGTTCAATCCCAACGGATCGAAGAGCAGGTCACTCATGGCAGCGTAGTAGCTGGAGCCGGTGGTGACCTCGATCAGCCGGCCGAGCATGGTGAAGCCAACGTTGTTGTACGAAGGGAACGCCCCCAGTGGGAACTCCTGCGGCAACACTGGCAGCCGCTCGTCCACATAACGCGCCAGGAAATCATCGTTTGACCCGGTGTCGTAGGTGTCATCCCCGTAGAAGCCGGCGGAGTGATCGAGCAAGTTGCCAATGGTGAGTCTCTCGGCGACGTCCTCATCCTGCAGCGTCAGGTTCGGTAGCCAGGTGCGTACCGGGGCGTCCAGCGAGAGTGCGCCCTGGTCGATGAGATGCCAGATCACCGTGGCCGTGTAGGTCTTGGTCAGGGAGCCGGTCTGGAAGAGCGTCTGCTCCGTGACCGGGCGCAGGGAAGAGAGGCTTTCCACGCCGAAGGTGGCGTGCTCTTCCCGGTCACCCCAGAGCACCCCCACGGCGGCGCCGGGCACCCCGGAAGCTCGCATGGCGGCCACCAGCGCGTCTGCCACTGCCTGGAACTCCGGTGACGCATCGGCCGCCAGGGTGCTGGGCATGGGGTGCGTGGCCAGCCCCGGAGCGGGCGTGGCCGCTGCTTCGCCGGGGATGGGCGTGGCCTGCGCCGCTACCGGTGCAGCCCAGCGCGACACTGCCGCAGTGGCGGTTGCCGCGGCCGTGAGTGTCAGGGCGCGGCGGCGGGAGAACGGCGTGGTACGGAGAATGTTCGACATTGGTGCTCCTTGCCTCGAAGACGTGGACGAGTGTTTCGCAGGTCTGACCTGCGAAACGGGACGCGCAGCAACACTAGGGCGCGGGCGTAGCCTCGCTGGCAGCGAGCCGCGTGTAAACATAGGTGATGAGCCCCTCGGCGCCATCGCCAGGAATGGTGATGGTGACCTCTGGCCGCTGGTCATCGCCGGTGACGAGCGAAACACTGCGCCCCGGCGGATTGGAGGCCCACGGCGGATCGACAAAGATGTATTCGGTGATCTCCCCTCCATCATCCAGCAATGGCAGGAGCGCGGAGCGCGCCCCGGCGGTGGTGAAGATCAGCTTGCCATCCTGCAGGCTCAGCGTCATGGAACCCAGGTCCGGGTTGGTGTAGCCCCCGAGATACGGTGTGACCGTATCTACGCTCATTGTTCCAGGCTGGCCTGGAAGTGCCTCGCGCGCCGTCGCTTCACCAGCCAGCGCGAATTCCAGGAGTGGGTCGATGATCGCTGGCTGCGAGAACACGAGCTCGAACAGGCGGAACTGCAGCGCCTGCGTCAACTTGGAGCCCGCGCCGTCGCGGTTGGTCAGCGTGGCAATACCGATGCCCGCCTCCGGCAGGAAGCTGACCAGGGCGTTGAAGCCGTAGGTGAACCCCGGGTGCGATATCAGGCGCAGGCCGCCGTAGTTCCCGACCTCCCAGGCGAGGCCGTAGCTGCTGTTGGCGGCCTTGAAGACCGCCGCGGTGGCGTCGCCAAACACCATCGGCACACCCGGTTGCCAGGTCATTTCCAGGTTCTCGGTGGACACCAACCGCTCTCCGCTCGGGGCGACGCCGTGGGCCAGTTCCATCTGCAGGTAGGCGGCCATCTCCCGCGCTGTGGACCAGAGCCCGCCCGTGGGCCCCACCGGCGCGATCCACGCGTCATCGACCATCGGTGACAGCGGAATCGGCGTGTTCTCCAGGTCTGGCGCGTGCGGGATGGCGTAGTCACCATCGGTCACCACGTCCTGCAGGCTGAGTGTGGTGCGCTTCATGCCCAGCGGGTTGAGCACCCGGTCACGGAGCGCAACGGCATACGACTCGCTGAGCGCATACGGGGAACCACCATCGGCCATGGCGGCGGCAAAGCCACCAGCCGCCACCATCTGGTTGCTGTACTGGAAGACTTCGCCGAACGGGGCGGTCAGGGGCAACTGCGCCAACGTGGCCACTATCTGCTCCGCGGTGAGGACGTCGGCCTGGAACATGAACTCGAGGTCGCGGCGGGGTACCCCCGTGCAGGCGCAGAAGGCATCACGCAGCGTCAACTGCTCGGTCAGTTCCGCGTCGGCGACCGCGAAGCCGGGTAGGAGATCGACAAGCGGGGTATCCCAGGTCACAATCCCATCATCGATCAGCGTGCTCGCCAGCAGGGAACTGAAGGACTTGGTGACAGAGCCGATACGCAGCAGCGTATCTGCCGTGACCGGCTCGGCCTTGCCCCATTCGCGGACCCCGTACCCCTGTTGCAGCACCACCTCGCCGTTCTGCACCACTACCACCGCCGCGCCTGGAACACCCAATGCCGTGAGCCAATCAGCAATGTAGGCCTCGAACTCCGCGAGCAGGGCGCCCGTCAGGCGGAGCGGCGTGGCCCCGGCCAGGTCTGCCGGGAGTGCCGTGCGTGGGGACTCCTGGGCTGAAGCGGACCGGCCCTGCGCCGGTCCGGTCAGGAGTGCCGCGGCCAGCGCGCCCGCTGCGGCCTGCAGGGTCGTGCGGCGAGTCAGCCGGCGATCCGCACGTTCGGGCCGGCATGTGCAGTTGGTCACGGAGCGCCCTTTCTCATGAGCTGGATCCCTGAGGTAACCGGTCGTCGGATTCCTGCAGCAGCCAGATATCCGGCTGATCGGTGACCCCGGCCTGCCGCATGGCGATCCGCGTGTCATCCGAATCAGCGTAGAGGCGCGCCCGCTCCAGGACATCCCATTCCAGGAGGACGAGTACCTCGTGCGGGTCAGTAGCGTTGCGAAAGACGCGTTCCTGCTGTGCGCCATGGGCGCGCCGGATCGGGCGCTCCTCCGCGAACACCGGCATCCAGGCCGCATAGTCCGCTACCCGGTGCCGGATAAGCATGGTTGCCATCGAACCTCCCTTCCCACAGGTTCAGGCTAGGTGGGGAGAGGGCATGGGGACATGCGTACATGTACCTCATTGGCGAGGCGTGGAGTACTCACCTTTGACGCGGTGGATCACGCCCGTTGCCCCAATCCCAGGTGTCGCCCACCCTGGTGTGTCATTCTGCGCCCACCCTACACTGTCATCCTGAGCCCGCAGGCGAAGGATCTCGCCCCAGCCTCGCCCCAGCCGGCGCCCGGCGGCCCAGCCGGTTTCCCGCTTCCCGCCTCTCGCGCGTAGTACGGGCTACTCTGCCAGGAGACCCGCCCGCCAAAGTTGGCATTCTTGGCACAGTTGGCACACTTACCCGGCGGGCAGGACCAGCCCCCGGGTGATGGCAGCGGCAGTGGCAGCCGCGCGCGTGCGTACACCCAGCTTGCTGAAAATGCGGGCGACGTGGTTTTCCACCGTGCGCGTGCTGATGAACAATGCGGCGGCAATGGCCGGGTCGGTCATGCCAGAGGCCAGCAGGCGAAGAATCTCCACTTCACGTGGCGTCAGGGATACGCTGCTGGTAGCTGCCGATGGCGAAAAAGGGGTAAGTGCCGCGGCAACCGCCTCAGTTGGCGTGAGGCGGCGGCCCGTTGCCCAGGTTGCGGCAAAGCGCGACGCACCCAGGCTGGCACGGCAGGCCGCAATAGCCTGCGCCAGCGCGACCTGGTTCTCCTGCACCCGGAAACGAAGGCCCAGGCGCTCCCGCAGGGCTTCCGTCGCACCCAGCAATCGGGCGGCGATAGGCGCCTCGCCCAGCGTTGCCGCCACGATGCCGACCGCTTCGATGACATCGACGACCACGCGCGTGCGGGGGCGCTCCTGACCCAGGGTGAGCGCTTCCCGGTAGAGCTTTAGCGCCCGGGTGCTGTCTCCCTGGTCGCGCGCGATATCCCCCAGGTCCCCGAGCGCGAGGAGCGTGCCCGTGGTGTAGTTCGCGGCGCGCGCTGCCTGCAACGCCTGCTCAATTTGCTCCCTGGCCAGGGCGAATTGGCCCTCGGTGCGGGAAATGACGGCCAGGTTGGACAGGCACCACCCGGTCATGATGCTGGCCAGGCGGGGGTCGGCAATTTCCGCGGCGCGGACGAGGCCCTCTGCCAGGAGCGCCGCGCCGTGCTCGATATCGCCGCTTGCCGTGGCCATCGCGCTGAGCCCGACCAGCGCCTGGGCAACGAAGAATGTCGTCTTCGCGCCGTCGTAGGCGCGGAGACCCGTCTCAAGATGCCGCACGGCCGCGGCGTTCTCGCCCCGGTACGCTTCGATGATTCCCAGTGACACGAGCGCGCGGCCCCGGTGAACGGAATCGGCTGTTTCCACCGGCGCAAGCGCACGCTCCAGCCAGGCCTGACCCTCATCGAAGGGACCCTGTTCATGCCAGTAGGGACCGAGTACGGCGGCCATGTGCAGCAGGGCGCTGTGTTGCTCAGTGGCGGCGAGCCAGGAGAGGGCAGAGCGCAGGTTGCCGTACTCGGCAGCCATGGGCGCCGGGCGCTCCGGTTCGCCGGTCAGGAGATCAGCCAGGTCCACACGTTCGGCAAGGGTCGCGAAATAGCTGGCATGCTGGGCGCGTGCCTCCGCTTCTTCACCGGTGGCCACCAGTTGTTCGGCGGCGAAGTCGCGGATCGTTTCCAGCAAGCGGTAGCGGATAGCCCCGTGCTGATCACCTTCGGCCTGGAGCAGGCTGGCATCGACCAGCGTAGCAATCAGATCGAGGGTCGTGCAGGTGGCGTTTGCGTCACCGGCCATCAGCGCCTCAGCGGCTTCCAGGGTGCAGCCACCGGTGCAGACCGCCAGATGACGGAAAAGCACCTGTTCCCGCGGGGTGAGCAGGTGATACGACCAGGAGATGGCATCGTGCATCGTCTGCAGGCGCAGTGGGCGGTCGCGGCCACCGCCGGTCAGGACCGGCAAGCGCTGATCCAGCCGCTGCCAGAGCATGGGGAGCGAGAGATGCGTCATGCGCGCGGCGGCCAACTCGATGGCCAGCGGCAGGCCATCCAGGCGACGACAAATGTCCGCCACCAGCGGCGCGTTGTCGTCAGTGAGCACGAAGTGCGGCGAAATGGCTTCCGCTCTCAGGGTAAACAACTGCACGGCAGGCGCGAGGCGCAGTGTTACCGCGGAGGCGCTGGTTTCGCTGTGCGGAACCACCAGGGGTGGCACCGGCAGCGCATGCTCCCCGTCGATGCGCAACAGGACGCGGCTGGTGACCAGCACCGTAAGGTGCGGGCAGGCGGCCAGGAGATCGCCCACTAACGGCGCTGCCGCTACCACGTGCTCGAAATTGTCCAGCACGAGGAGGGTGTTGCTCTCCTGGAGCGCGGCTGCCAGGGCGTTTGCCGCCAGCGTCGACCTGGCGCCCTGCAGCCCGGCGGCCTGGGCGATGGCGGACCCGACCAATGCGGCATCCGGTACGGCGGCGAGTTCCACAAAGCGCACCCCATCGGCGAACTCTGGCCCGGCCTGAGCCGCGATCTCCAGCGCCAGCCGCGTCTTGCCAATCCCGCCCGCGCCAGTGAGCGTGAGCAGACGGATATCCGGGCGATGGAGCAGCGAGCGCGCCAGGGCTACCTCTTGCTCACGCCCGATCAGGCGTGTGCGCGGGCCTGGCAGAGTGCCGGCCGTGGAGTTGGCGAGCGACGGTGTGCGCATAGGGACCAGTATGCGGTGCCGGCACGGCACGGCGGCATGGTGCCCCGGCCGTCACTCCGTGCCCGGCGTCGCTGTGGGCGCGGTCAGATGCGGCATGCGGTGGCGCAGGGTGTCATAAATCGGGGCATTGCCGAGCGCGTAGGGCACGATGGTGGCGGCGACATTGGCGGCCAGGATCGGGAGGAGCGGCGTCATGGTGCCGGTCATGCCCAATACCAGCAGGACGCCGGTGAAGGGCGCACGCACAACCGCCGTGAAGAAGGCCGCCATGCCAACGACGGCGCCCATGGTGGGTGAGAAAGGCAGCCCCGGCACGAGCAGAGCAGCTACCTGCGCGAAGAGCGCCCCGAACACTGCGCCGACCACCAGCAGTGGCGCAAAGATGCCGCCCGGCGTCTGCGCCGCGTAGGAGAACGGGCCCAGCAACCAGCGCGCTACGAACACCACCAGGAGCAGCGAGATCGAGAGCGGCGTGCCGAGCGCGGCCTGGATCAGGGGATCACCACCGCCGACCAGCATTGGCTCGAACCAGGCGACAAGCCCGACCACTCCCCCGACAAACGCGGCCTTGACGAGTTTCGGCACGGCGGTCACTGCGGCGAAGCGATCAATAGACCCGATCAACGTGTTGTTGTAGGCCGCGCCGAGCGCTCCCAGGAGCGCCCCCAGCACCAGGCCGGCCAGTACGGTGGCCAGCACCGGCTCCGGCGGCTCAATGACCGCAAAGTCCAGGGCGTCGCCCTGGATGGCGCGCGCCACCAGGATGCCGGACATGCAGGCCGCGAGTGTGGACACCATCAGCCGCGTGCTGAAGCGGCGCGCAAGCTCCTCGAAGACGAAGGCGATGCCGCCAAACGGCGTGTTGAACGCCACCCCCAGGCTCGCGCCAGCCGCGGCGCTCTGCATGATGCGGACAACGTCATCCGGCAGTGAGAAGAGCTGGGCGACGCGCGCGCCAATGGTGGCGCCGACCTGGACAGAAGGTCCTTCCCGGCCCAGTGCAAGGCCGGAGCCGATGGCCAGGATGCCGCCAACGAACTTCACGGGCACGACCGCGATTGGTGCTGGCTGCGCCTCACCCCGCATCACGGCCTCGACGTGTTGCACGCCGCTACCCGCCGCCACCGGCGCGAAACGCTGCACCAGCCAGACGGCGATCGTCACGAGCACCGCGCTGACCGCGGCCGGGATGAGCCAGCCGAAAAGGGGCCACTGATGAGCAAATGCCAGAATCTGGCCTCGGGCAGCGGCGGCCTGCAACAGGCTGAGGCTCAGCGCTGCCCCAAACACTCCGGACAGGACCCCGCAGATCGTCGCCACCAGGGCCAGCCGGGTGAGATCACGGCCGGCCGGCATGTCCTCCGTTTTGGGTGCGACGGAATCAACCATCCCGCTAGCGTACCCTCGCCACGGTGAGCGCAGTCCAGACTACGCTCACCGTGCTGGCCGCTACGGCGCGAGGACGGCCTTCATGACCTCACCGCGCGCCATGTCCGCCAGCGCCTGGTTGGCCTCGGCCAATGGGTAGGTGGTGATCAGGCGCTCCAGGTCGAAGCGGGCGGCAAGCTGCGGCAGCGTGTTCACGTACTTCGCATACTGCGGCTCCGCGAACGCCCAGGAGCCGTAGACCTTGAGCTGCTTGCGCGTGATGACGTGCGGGTTGACCGGGGTGTCGCCCCGATCCGTGTACTGGCCCAGCACCAGGTAGCGGCCGTTGCGGCGCGCGAACTCAAACCCCTCCGGCACCGCGCTGGGCACCCCGGCGCACTCCAGCACGACATCAGCGCCGCGTCCGGCGGGTGTTTCCGCCAGCACCAGGCGCTTTCGCTCCTCGGGATCGGGGATGGCAAAGATGTCGATGTGGACATCGCCCACGCCAATCTCGCGCGCCAGCTCCAGGCGGCTGGCAGGCCCGCCAACGATGATGGTCTTTGCCGCGCCAGCGAGTTGCGCGTACATGGCGGCGGCCAGGCCGACCGGCCCGCTCCCCTGGACCACGACGGTCTCGCCGGCGTTGATGCCGACGATCTCCACCACGCCATGCACGGCGGTCGGGCCGGCACAGCCGAGGGCAATCGCCTGCTGTGGGGTTGTGCCTGGAGGCAGCTTGAAGATCGCTGACCCTGGCTGCAGGTAGATGTACTCTGCCCAGCCACCAGAGAGGCGGGGACCGGAGTCGAAGCGCTGGTTAATGCCGTAGATGCGCCGGGTCTCACAGAGCGTGCGCTCCCCCTCCACCACGCACCAGTAGCAGTGGCCGCAGGGGATGCTGGAGGCCCAGGCAATGGCATCTCCCTCCTGCAGGGGATTGCCGTTGAAGTCGGTGGCAACGCCTGGTCCCAGCTTCGCCACGCGTCCGACCGCCTCGTGCCCGAGGATCACCGGGGTCGGGATCGGCAGGTTGCCGTGATGGAGATGCACGTCGGTGCCGCAGATTCCGGCCAGGTCAATCTGGGCGATCATCGCCCCTGGCTCCGGCTCGGGGATCGGGGCACTCTCCATGGTCAGGGGAGCGTTGAAGGCGTTGAGCACCACGCCACTGGCGGACGCGGGCAATCCAGTCATGGTCTTTCCTTGCTGTGAACGTGGAACTTACGGCCGCTCGCCGAAGTATGACGTGCCGGGCCGGATGAACGTGCGCGCGACTTCGTCGTTTACCTCCAGCCCA
>JALYWD010000691.1 GCA_030852885.1 Chloroflexota bacterium
TGCGCGGCCCACTCGCGGTCACGCAGCACGAACTTCTGGACCTTGCCGGTGGAGGTCTTGGGCAGGTCGCCGAACTCGATCACGCGCGGCACCTTGAAGCCAGCCAGGCGCTCGCGGACGAAGGCGCGAAGCTCGTCGCTGCCCAGGTCGTGACCCGGCTTGAGGGTGACGAATGCCTTCGGCGTTTCGCCCCAGTGGTCGTCCGGGATGGCGATGACCGCCGCCTCCAGGACGGCGGGGTGGGCGGCGATAGCCTGCTCGACTTCGATAGTGGAGATGTTTTCCCCGCCGGAAATGATGATGTCCTTCTTGCGGTCCCGCAACTCGATGTAGCCATCCGGGTGCATGACGGCCAGGTCTCCGGAGTGGAACCAGCCGCCGGCGAAGGCGCGTTCGGTTGCGTCCGGGTCGCGGAAGTACCCCTTCATGGTGTTGTTCCCGCGCATGATCACCTCGCCCATGGTCTGCGCGTCGGCGGGCACATCCTGCATCTGGTCATCTACGACGCGCACATCGTCCGCGATGATGTAGCCCACCCCTTGCCGCGCTTTCACCCGCGCCTGCTCATCGGCGGGGAAATCGTTCCAGTGCGGCTGCCACTCGCAGACGGTGTACGGGCCGTAGACCTCGGTCAGGCCGTAGACGTGGATGATCTCGGCGCCGAGGGCTTCCACCTGGGCAATGAGGGTGGGAGAGGGCGGGGCTGCTGCCGTGGAGATGATGAGCGGCGGCTTGAGCTTCTCCTGTGGCGCGTCCGGGCTGTTGATCAACGAGATGAGGACCGTCGGCGCGGCGCAAAAGTGCGTCACCCCTTCGTCGCGGACCAGTTGCCAAACCACCGCCGGATCGAGGCGGCGCAGGCAGACGTGCGTACCGCCGATGGCGGTGACCGCCCACGGGTAGCACCAGCCGTTGCAGTGGAACATGGGCAGCGTCCAGAGGTAGACGCTGTCGCTGGACATGCGGGTCTCGATCAATTCACCCAGGCTGTTCAGGTACGCGCCGCGGTGGGTGTACATCACGCCTTTCGGCTTGCCCGTGGTGCCAGACGTGTAATCGATAGTGATGACATCGTCTTCGTCCTGCAGCGGCCACGCGATCTCGTCCGGACTGCCGCTCTCCAGGAATGCCTCGTACTCCCAGCCGGGGAGCATGGATCCACCGGGCACATCAACCACGTTAATGACCAGCTTCAACTCGGGCAGATTGGACAGCGCCGGCTCGACCAGGTGCGCCAGTTCAGTGTCCACGACCAGCGCTGATGCGCCGGAGTGCTCCAGGATGTACGCAACCTCCGGCGCGGAGAGGCGCGTATTGATGGCGACCAGGATGGCTCCGGCCAGCGGCACTCCGAAGTGCCCTTCCAGCATCTGCGGGATGTTCGGCACCAGGTAGGCCACGCGGTCGCCCGGCTGCACGCCGGCGGCGGTGAGCGCGGAGGCCAGGCGGTGCACACGCTCGTTCAACTCCGGGTAGGTCCAGGTGCGTTCCCCGTAGACAACGGCGGGCTTCTGGCGAAAGATGCTGGCGCTGCGTTGCAGGAAGCGCAAGGGCGTGAGGTACGAGCGGTAGACCTCTTGCGGGAACATGGGCATAAGACGAGCAACCCTCAATGACTCATCGAGCGGACCGGTGACGACCGGTGCGGCGTGTTCCTCAGGTTGCCCATGATAGATGGCCGGGCCGTATGATTCCGGGTAATGAACAGGACACGGGTGATTGCATCATGAGTGACAAGCTACGGAACCTGGCTGAGGTGATCGCCAGCATTCCGGACGGCAGCATCCTGGCGCTGGGCGGCAACACGCTGCACCGGGGACCCGGCGCGGCGGTCCACGAACTGGTCCGCCAGGAGAAGCGCGGTCTGGAGCTGGTCAAGACGGCCGGCGCCTATGACATCGACATACTGTGCGCGGCGGGGTGTGCGCGGGCCGTCTCGGCCGGGTTCATCGGCTACGAGACGCCCTTCGGTATGGCCCAGGCGTACCGCACGGCGGTGGAGCAGGGCCGGGTAGAGGCGAAGGAGCACGCCTGTGCCACGGTCATTGCCGGCTTGCGCGCGGCGATCCAGGGGGTTCCCTTCATGCCGGTGGCCGGGCTGCAGGGCTCGTCACTGCCGGCGGCGCGCGGCTTCGCCAGCGTACGGGATCCCTACAGCGAGACCGACGTCTACGTCATCCCGGCCCTGATGCCGGATGTGGCCCTGATCCATGTCCAGGAGGCTGACGCCGAGGGGAACGGGCGCATCTTCGGCACGCGCTTCGAGGACGTGCTGATGGTGCAGGCCGCGCGGCGCGTCATCCTCACCGCCGAGCGTATAGTCGACGGGGAGACTTTCGCGGCGGCGCCCGAGACGGTCGCTATTCCCGGCTTCCTGGTGGAGGCTGTGGTGGAAGCGCCCAGCGGGGCGTGGCCCTTCTCCTGCACGCCCGCGTACACCTATGACGCGGAGTACCTGGAGCGCTGGGTGCGCGTGGCGCGTGACCCGGAGGCGGCGCGCGAGTTCATCGAGGAGCACGTGATGCGCGGGGTGGGCATCCCGGCGTGAGCGAACAGACTTCGCAACAATCAGCACCCGCGCCCTGGGACATGATGGCGGTTAGCCTGGCCCGGTTGCTGAAGCCGGGAGAGACGGTTTTCCACGGGGTGGCCTCGCCGCTGCCGATGGTGGCGACCCTCCTGGCCAAGCGCCTCTACGCGCCATCACTGACCTATCTCAGCATCGCGGGCGGCATCGATGCGCAGCCCGAGCATTTACCGGTATCGACGGTCGATCCGGCCCTGCTGCGTGGCACGCGTTCGCTGGTGACGCTGGCGGATCTGTTCGATCTCTCCGCGCGGGGGCGGCTGGATGTCGCCTTCCTGAGCGGCGTGCAGATCGATGGGCAGGGGCGCATCAACATGAGCGCCATCGGCGACTTCGCGCGCCCGAAGGTGCGCCTGCCGGGCGGTGCGGGCAGCGCCATGCTGATGCCGACCGCGAAGCGGGTCATCCTGTGGCGCACCAAACACGACCCGCGCATCTTTGTCGACAAGCTCGATTTCGTGACCGCCGCCGGGAATATCGACCATGTGGTGACGCCACTGGGCGTCTTCGCGCGGCGGGACGGCCTGCTGCGGGTGGAGAGCCTGCACCCTGGCGTGACACCGGAGACAATGCGCGATGCGACCGGCTTTCCGGTCGAGGTCGGCCCGGAGACGCCGGAAACACGGCCACCCTCGGGTGAGGAACTGGCCGCACTGCGCGAGATAGACCCGGATGGGGTGGTGCGCAGTGAGTTTGCCTGAGAGTTCGCAAAAGACGCAAAGGACGAAAGGGATGGGAGAACGCATGCTGCTCGAGGGATTGCGGGAACAGGTGGTGCAGGTCGGGCTGGACGCGCTGGCCGCCGGGATCGTGCACGGAACCGCTGGCAACATGAGCATCCGCGATCCGGAGACGGGGCTGATCGCCATTTCGCCGAGCGGTATTCCCTACAGGGAGGTCACCCCGAGGGATGTGGTGATCGTGACGGAGGATGCGGAGGTTGTGGACGGCCACCGCCGGCCCAGCTCCGAGACGCCCCTGCACACGATGGTGATGAAGGCGCGCCCGGATGTCTCCGCCATTGTCCACACACACTCGCACTACTCGACGGTGGTGGCCTGCATTCGGGATTATCTGCCACCGATCCTGACAGAAGTCGCATTGGTGGTTGGGCCCCGCATCCCAGTCACGCGCTACGGTCTCACTGGCACACCGGACTTTGGCCTGAGCGTGATCGAGATCCTGACGCCAGACCTGAATGCAGTCATCCTCAAGAACCACGGCCTGATCACGTTTGGTGATTCCTTTGCCCACGCCCTCAACCTCTCCGAAATTGTCGAAGAGGCGGCGAAGGTTTACGTTCACGCGCTGTCCGCGAACGGCGGCAAGGAACCTTTCCTGGTGCCGCAGGACTTGATCGAGGGCATGCAGCAGCACCTTCGTGCAAATTACGGTCAGCCAAAAGAAGCGTAGCGACTGGACAAAACGACCCACATTTCCTTAGGTACTTGCACGTAAGCGCTTGCCGGCATAGACTGCGCCGGTTACCAATGGTGCAAGGCGTTGTAACGAAAACGAGCTATGCCGGGGAAGGGAAGCCGTCGTGCAAGCCGTACTTCTGAAGGTGATGGGGGTGGGACGTGGCAAATCAGGTTGACTCACTGGATGAGCAAATTCTGGCGGCATTGCAGGAGAACGGGCGGCTGACCATGAAATCGCTCGCCGAACAGGTGGGCCTTTCCAGCCCGGCCATGATCGAGCGTGTGCGGCGGCTGGAGGAGCGCGGCGTGATCTCCGGCTACCGCGCGATCGTGGAGCCGGCGGCGCTGGGTCGCCCGATCACGGCCCTGTTGATGGTGACGGTGCAGCGCAGTGATCAGGAAGCGTTCCAGAGCGTGCTGCGCGACCAGTCCTCCGTTTCGGAGGTGTACCGCACAACGGGAGACGCCTCCCACCTGATCAAGGTGCATGTGCCGGACATGCTCTCGCTTGAGCAGTTCATCGATGAGTTGAGCGATACCGGCGCCCGCTGCAAGACGACCATCGTCCTCTCGCAGCCGGTGCCATACCGCCCGGTTACCCCGCCCGAGGGCACCACGGTGCACCGCTCGCGGCTGGCCCGGCGGCGCCGGCGCAATGTCGAGACGGGCCCAGACGGCGAAACCGTGCGCCGGGCTGGCCGGCCGCGTGGCCGCCGCGCGGCTGAAGCGAGTGCCGCTGCCCCCGCTGAGGAGTAGCGGCCTGAGCGCGGTGAAACTCCACGAGTATGTGAACTGATT
>JALYWD010000243.1 GCA_030852885.1 Chloroflexota bacterium
GCGCAGTATGTGCGGCTGACGCTGCTCCCCGAGGATGACGCGTCCGACGTCGGGCTGGCCGAAGTGGAAGTCTTCGGCCGCGAGCGCGATGCTGATGCCTCCCTGGCCCAAAAGGCGAAGAAGGGGAACCAGAAGCGGGACAAGCGCCGCTCCTCGGAACGTGCCCAGAAGGCCGCGAAGGCGGACGACGAGCCAGCTTCAGATGACACTGCGCAGGTTGACCAGCGCACTACCAGAAACAGCTCCGCCAAGGCGGGCAAGACGAAGTGCAGCGGCAAGCGGGAGCGCTGCCGCGCCCGGCCTGGCAAGGTCGAGGTCACCGATGATTGCGACGGAGACGGCACGTGCACGATAGACATCCGCGCCGATGGCGGCAGCGCCATCTGTGATGCCTCTGGTGGCGATGAAGATCGTGCCGGCGATGGCGAAGGGAAGCGCGGCGGTGGCAACGGTGGGCGCTGCGAAGCGGTCGCGGACGGTGGCACGGTGACCATCGGGGATGTGAATCCCTGAGCTTCAACCAGGTTTCACTGCACCCGCTTGTTTCTCGAGCGTATCGCGGGAAGTCTGTTTGCCGTCAACGCGGACGCGCTCCCTCGACAAGCTCAAGAAACGAAGCGCCGGCCTCTACGCCGGCCGTCGGTGCCGCAGTCGCGACCAGACAAACCTGAACAGCAGGACCGCCACGACGGCGATAACGACATACTGCAGCCAGCCGACGTACTCCTCGATGATGTGCCAGTTCTCACCGAATGCCCAGCCGAGGGCAACCAGGGCGCCGTTCCAGAGCAGGCTGCCGAAGATCGTGAGCGGGATGAACTGCATCAGAGGCATCCCGCGGTAGCCGGCCGGAATGGAAACCAGGGAGCGCACGACCGGCACCAGGCGTCCGGTGAAGACCGCGATGGGTCCCCAGCGGTCAAACCAGTCCTCCGCGCGGGTGAGGTCCTCCGGGGTGAGCAGGGCGAGGTATCCGTATTTCTCGAACAGCCGGCGGATGCCACCCCGGCCCAGCCCGACGCCGACGGCGTACAGGATCAGGGCTCCGATGAGTGAGCCCAGGGTCGAGGCGATCAGCACCAGAACGAACGAGAATTTACCCTGCCCGGTGAGAAAACCGGCGAGGGGCAGAATGACCTCTGAGGGAATCGGTGGAAAGAGGTTCTCCAGCGCGACGAGGATCGTCAGTCCCGGGTACCCGAGCGTTTCAATGACGTTCGTCACCCACGTCGCCAGCCAGTCGAACACCCGGACTCCTTCCCGCTAGTCTGCGTCAGTCTTCATTGGCGAAGAGCGCAACCATTGCGCCCGGCGCGTCCGTGCACATGGCCGCGGCCCCCAGCGCGCGCACACGCAGCGCCTCGTCTGGCTGGTTCACTGTCCAGACCATGGCGGCCAATCCCGCCTCGCTTAACACCCGCGCGCTTGCGGCAGTGTAGGCTCCCGCGGCGACCGCAACGCAGGGGGAGCCCAGGCTGCCCGCCATCTCCAGCAGCGCCGGGTTGACATGCATCGCCAGCGGCCAGAGTTCCGCATCCGGCGCAAGCTCGCGGCATCGCTCGAGAATGGCCCAGTCAAAGGAGGAGATCGCCCAACGTGCCGCCGGGTGTGCGGCAAGCACCGCCAGGACGCCGGCTTCGATGCCCGGCTGCTTGACTTCCAGATCGAAGTGCAGGCGGTCTCCCACCAGGTCCAGCACCTCCGCAAAGGTCGGCACACGTTCACCAGCGCCAGCATCGGCCTTGCACACTGCCGCCAGCGACTGCTCGTCGACGTAGCCCCGCCCGGTCGTGGTCCGCTCCAGCGAGCGGTCATGGATCACGACAACTGTCCCGTCGGAGGTAGCGTGCAGATCGAGCTCGATACCGTACGCGCCGGACTCAATGGCCTTGCGAAATGCCAGCAACGTGTTCTCCGGGTACGCGGCGGAGTCGCCACGGTGCGCGTAAACCAGGGTCATCGGTCATCCTCCAATCGCGCTACGAGCCCCGGATGGTTGACACGGATCGTGTCAAGGTCTATCATACTCATCAACATAATGCGCTGCGGGCGCCATCGAGTGAGTTCATCCGAGCGCAGGAGACGTCACCATGAACGATCCCGGCTGTGAGCCGGTTTTCATCATCAGTGTCGCGGCGCGGTTGCTGGAAATGCACCCGCAGACCTTGCGCAAGTATGAGCGCGAAGGGCTGATTGCGCCGTCACGCACGACAGGAAATCTGAGACTCTATTCGGACGAAGATCTGGATCGCCTGCGCCAGGTGAAGTACCTCGTCAATGAGCGCGGGCTGAACCTGGCTGGCGTGCAGTTGATCCTGGAGTTGACGCGACACATGCAGGGCCTGCAGGCCAAACTCGCCGGAGAGGCGGTTGCGGAACCACACCCGGCGGTGGAACAGGCAAGTGCTGACCTGGCCGCATTGCTGCGCGTGTTGGGCGCGGGCACCCGGCAGCCGGGTGAGCAGCGCCGTACGCCCGGAACCAGGACGTAGCTCCGCCGCTCGACGTGAGCATAGAGACGTAGTTCAGGATAATTGAACGCATAGCGTGCCGATTACGCGCGTGGGGGAAGTGAGGGAGTACGTGTCAGGAACCACCAAGTTTACTGAGAAGGCACAAGAGGCCATCGTCAGCGCGCAGCGTGAAACGGAAGCGCGCAACATTTCACAACTGGAGCCAATCGCGCTCCTGGTCGCACTGCTGAACCAGTCGGATGGGCTCATTCCGCAGATCCTGCAAAAGCTGCAGGTTGATGTCAGCCAGGTCAAGAGCCAGGCCACGGCCGAATTCGAGGGTCTGCCGAAGCTCTCCTACAGCGCACAGCCTGTCGTGAGCAGCAGCCTGCGCAAGGTGCTGCAGAAGGCGGAAGATGAAGCCAGGCAGATGACTGACGAGTACGTCAGCTCGGAGCATCTGCTGCTCGGCATGCTCGACGTTCCGGACAATGGGGCAACCAGGCTCCTGGCGCGTCACGGCGTGACCAGGGATCGTGTGTACGAGGCTTTGAGTGGCATTCGGGGAGGACAGCGCGTGACCGACGCGAACCCGGAAGACAAGTACCAGGCGCTGGAGAAGTACGGCCGCGACCTCACGGAACTGGCCCAGGAAGGCAAGCTCGATCCGGTCATCGGCCGGGATGACGAGATTCGCCGGGTCATGCAGGTGCTGTCTCGCCGTACCAAGAACAACCCGGTCCTCATCGGTGAGCCCGGTGTCGGCAAGACCGCCATCGCCGAGGGGCTGGCACAGCGCATCGTGCGCGGCGATGTGCCGGAGGACCTCAAGAACAAGCGGGTCATTTCGCTCGATCTCGGCGCCCTCGTGGCCGGCGCCAAGTTCCGCGGTGAGTTCGAGGAGCGCCTGAAGGCGGTCCTCAAGGAAGTCAGCGACGCGGCAGGCGAGATCATTCTCTTCATCGACGAGCTGCACACCGTCGTTGGCGCCGGCGCGGCGGAAGGCTCCATGGACGCCTCGAACATGCTCAAGCCGATGCTGGCGCGCGGTGAGCTGCGCACCATCGGCGCAACCACGCTGGAGGAGTACCGCAAGTACATCGAGAAGGACGCCGCGCTGGAGCGCCGCTTCCAGCCCGTGTACGTCGGCGAGCCGACCGTCGAGGACACCATCTCGATCCTGCGCGGCCTGCGGGATCGCTACGAAACGCACCACAGGGTGCGCATCCTCGATTCGGCATTGGTCGCAGCCGCATTGCTCTCCAGCCGCTACATCGCCGACCGCTTCCTGCCCGACAAGGCCATCGACCTCGTGGATGAGGCCGCTTCCAAGCTGCGCATGGAGATGACCTCGCTGCCGGTGGAACTGGATGAGGCCGAGCGGCGCATCATGCAATTGGAGATCGAGCGCGAGGCCCTGAAGAAGGAGAAGGATTCCGCCTCCCGCGAGCGGCTGGGCAACCTGGAGAAGGAACTGGCCGACCTGCAGGAGAAGCGCGACGCCTTGCGCAGCCGCTGGGAGAGCGAGCGCGAGGCCGTGCAGACCGTGGCGTCCCTGCGCGAGCAGATCGACCACGCCAAGGTCGAGATCGAACAGGCGAAGCGCGCCTACGATCTCAACCGCGCGGCGGAACTGCAGTACGGCACGCTCGTGCAACTCGAGAAGCAGCTTCAGGAGGCCGAGCAGCGCGAGAACGTGGCCGGTAGCCCGCTGGTTAAGGAAGAGGTCGACGGCGAGGACATCGCCGAGATCGTCTCCCGCTGGACCGGCATCCCGGTCAGCCGCCTCGTCGAGGGCGAGATCGAAAAGCTGATGAAGATGGAGGATCGCCTCCACGAGCGCGTCATCGGCCAGGATGAGGCCATTGTTGCGATTTCGAACGCCATCCGGCGCTCGCGGGCAGGACTCTCGGACCCAAACCGGCCGCTCGGCAGCTTCATCTTCCTGGGTCCCACGGGTGTCGGCAAGACCGAGTTGGCGCGGGCGCTGGCGCAGTACCTCTTCGATGACGACCAGGCGATGGTGCGCATCGACATGTCGGAGTACATGGAGCCGCACTCCGTGAGCCGCCTCATCGGCGCACCTCCGGGCTATGTCGGCTACGAAGAGGGCGGTCAGTTGACGGAGGCAGTCCGCCGTCGCCCGTACAGCGTGATCCTGCTCGACGAGATCGAGAAGGCGCACCCGGACGTCTTCAACGTCCTCCTCCAGATCCTGGACGATGGACGCGCGACCGACGGCCAGGGCCGCACGGTGGATTTCAAGAACGCGGTCATCATCATGACCTCGAACCTGGGCTCGGCCTACATCCTGCCGGTCGGTGAGGGGAGCGAGGAGCAGATGCGCGAGCACGTCATGGATGCGATGCGCGCTCACTTCCGCCCCGAGTTCCTGAACCGCATCGACGAAATCGTGATCTTCCGTCCGCTCTCGCGTGACCAGATCGGGGAGATCGTCGAGATCCAGATGAAGGGTGTTAACGACCGCCTGGCCGACCGCCAGATGCACCTCACCATCACCCCGGCCGCGGAGCATTGGCTCGCCGACAAGGGCTACGATCCCGCCTTTGGCGCGCGTCCGCTGAAGCGGGTCATCCAGCGCGAAGTGCTGGACAAGCTGGCGCGCATGGTGCTGAGTGGTGAGCTGCGCGACGGCGAAACGGTGACCATCGACGCCGACGGCGATCATCTGACGTTTGCCGGGTCACGCGCGGCCGAGCCGGTGAGCGTCTAGTCCCTCAAGCGCCGGATCGGGTTCTCCCGGTCCGGCGCTTCTTTGTCCCTATACTCTGGCCAATTGCGAATGGCGGTGTGGGAAAGGTTTACCGGGATGCCTGGCTGGCTGGCAGCGATCCTGCAAAGTGCGATCATGTTGGTGGTCCTGGTGTTGATTATCATGGCCCTGGCGGCGCTGTTCATGGTCATTTTCGGCATTGCCACCGGGATCGATGATCAGATCACGGAGTAGGCGCCTCCGTGGCTGATCTGGCCGGTATCGGGCGTTTTCTGGTCGCGGCGGGCCTGGTGCTCGCCGCTATCGGGCTCATCCTCATTATCGCGCCGCGTGTGCCCGGGCTCGATCACCTTGGCCGCCTCCCCGGCGACATCTTCATCCAGCGCGGGAATACCACCATCTTCGTCCCCATCGTGACGTCAATTGTCATCAGCGTGGCGCTCACCATCATCCTGAATCTCTTCATCCGCCGGTAACAGGACGCTCAGGCGACAGAAGGGCGTTGACGATACTCGGCAGTCTCTCTACTCTCGCCGTTGGAACACGAGAGCCCTTTGGTGCGTTTGCATCCCAACGCGGGCCCGGCGGGTTCCGCCACACGACGAGATGAAGGAGAGTCGATGAAGGCGCAGTCCCAGGTCTCTACGTCGCGAGGAACATCACGCCTGACACGTCTTGCCACGAGCGCCCTGTTCGTGGCGGGGAGTTGCGTACCGCTGCTCACCGCGGCCATGCCGGTTGCGGCGCAATCGGCAACCGTCAGCTTCAGCACGGCGGAGTTGGCCCCTGCCGATGCGTTCGCATACTCGGTGATGACCCTCGATAACAAGTCGGATCAGTGGCTGCTCTCGGAGGAGCTGTTGCGCCGCGCGGGCTTTGGTGAAGCCATCGACCAGGCGATCTCCGAGGAGTTGACCGACGAGAACGGCAAGCCCCTGCCGCTCGACGCCTTCATGGGTGGCGAGATCGGCGTGGTTGTCGATGACAGCACGCTGGACTCGGCGGTCGAGGAGTCCCTCAACTCTGATGAGTTGGGCATGATGACCGGCGATCTGGACAGCACTGAAGATGATAGCGACGCCAACGACTTGCAGGGCATCGCGGCCATCCTCGATACCCGCGCGCCAGACACGGCATGGACGGGCATCAGCCAGTCGGCCATGGAAGACGACAGCGAGACGACGGACTACAACGGGACGGAGATCATCTTCTCCGAGCCGGCTGACGACGAAGACAGCGGCATGGCGGCAGCCCGCGTTGGCGACCACATCCTGCTCGCTTCCACGCCGGAAGACCTCCATCCGCTGATCGACACGGCGAACGGCGAGAACGACAACATCACCTCAGTGCCGCAGTTCTCTACCGCGCTCGATGCCCTGCCGGCCGAGTTCATGTCCTTCACATTCGTCAACAACGGCGTGGCGAGCGATGTTGATCTCGGCCCCTTCGAATCGTCCTTCTCCAGCCTGGTCAACGACAGCTTCACGGGTGTGACGGTATCGGCTGATCAGCCGGGCTTCCGCTTCGAGTCCGTGACGGTGCCTGGCGAAGACGCGCTGCCGCCAATCCCGGCCGCGTACGACTCTTCCCTGGAGGTCATTGCCCCAGAAGAGGCGCTGGTCTTCTTCAGCGCGCCGGATCTTGGTGAATCCGGAATCCTTGATGCCCTCGGCGCGGCACTGCTCGGCGTTGCGTTCGGCATGAGCGACCCGGCCCTGGCTGAAGGAACGCCAGAGGCAACGGCCGATCCAGATGCAGCCATTGCCAAGCAGTACGAGGACGCCGCGGGCATCCTCGGCGTGAACCTGCAGACGGATCTCTTCCAGCAGTTTGCCGGTGAGTACGGCGCGTGGCTTACGGCGGATGCGGCCATGGAATCCGGGTCTGGCGTCTTCGCCAGCCAGGTCTCTGACCCCGACACCGTCTCCAACACCCTCATGCAGCTCTCCTTCCTCATCCAGGGCGCCATGGGCGGTGAAACTGCGCTGGCCACCCGCGCCGTCGGCGAGGGCAGCGTCTACAGCCTGGACCTCGGCGACGGGACGACGTTCGAGTTCGGCGTCGTGGGCGACATGTTCGTCATGGGCACCGGCGACGCCGTCGAGCGCTTCGCTGGCCCGGATAGTGCATCGCTATCCGCGGACACCCTCTACCAGGATGTCATGGGCACGTTGCCGGAGGATACGAACAGCATCTTCTTCATCGACCTGGAGCAGGCGATCCCGTTGGCCGAAACGGCCTCAGAGTCCTCTGATGACTTCGGATTCGACACGGGCGTTGGCTTCGAGGATGCCAGCGAGGCCTGTGCCGACTATGCGACTCAGGAGGAAGCGCAGACCGCCTACGATGCTGGCGAGCCGAACACGTTCGACCTTGACCAGGATTTTGACGGCGATGTCTGTGAGGATTACTTCGCTCCGGCTGCCGTCGAGGTATCTGATGACAGTGACGATGCTGGGTCGGACTTCGAGGACACGCTGGCCAATGCGGACTATTCCGCAGTCAAGGCCTTCGCGGTCGTCGGCCATGAGGAAGATGGGTTGCAGCACGCTTCGGGCATCCTCTACATCGCTGAGTAGGGACACTGCGTCCCAACGGTGATTCATGTTCATCGCGGGGCGTCCAGATCGGACGCCCCGTGGTGTACCAGGAGACGAATGATGAAATCATTGCGAAGGATGACGACTATCTGGCGGCCGCTCTCGGCGACCGCCCTGGTGGTCTCCCTGGGCGGTGCCGCGTTGACGGCGCCAACGACGTCGGCCCAGGACGCGCTGCCGCCAATCACGGATGCGGCGCCGCTGGATACGGCCTACTTCCAGCAGGTGGATCTGGATTTTGCGGGAGCGCAATGGCAGCAGACCGATCAGCTCGCGGAGCGGCTCGGCTTCCCCGATTCGCTGGAGACCTGGCGGGACGAGTTCCTGACCAAGCATGGCAAAATGGGCTCGTTTACCGGCGCGGATCTCGATGCCATCCTCGGTGGTGAAGCAGCCCTGGTCGTCTCCGATGACGCGATTGCCACAATGATGCAGGCGCAATCGCAGATGATGGCCGAGATGTCGGGCACACCTGTTGCCTCGCCGGTCTCGCTGACCGAGGGCGAACCCCTCGGTGTCGCCATGATCCTGCGGGCCAGCGACACCGACGCGGTCTGGGATTATGCCGAGAGCCAGACCAACGCATTCGCTGACAAGCACGATCTCGAAGTGGTGTCCACGCCGTACGGCAGCGGCGAAATTGTCGAGACGGTTGGCGGAGAAGGCGAGTCGACCGAGGACCTCGATGCTCCATACGACGCCCTGCTTGGTGCGCACGGCGACAAGGAGTTCGCGGCGGGCCGCGCGGGCGACTACATCATCGGCGCGGCGACGGCGGCTGACGTGGAGCAGATCATCGATGTCATCGATGGCAACGCCCCCTCGCTGAGCGAGTCTGAGCCGCTCACGCAGATCGCGGCTGAGCTGCCTGCGCCAGCGCTCGCCTTTACGTATGTCGATGCCGAAGCGGTACTCAACGCGCTCGATGCGGACACCCTCGCGACAATCGAGGCGATGCAGCCAGGGCTGTCCCTGGAGGAGATGGGTTCCTACTCCGGTCTCACGCTGACCGCCGTCGATGAAGGGTTCCGCATGGACTCCTACTCGATTGCCTCCGACAATGCAGACCCGAGCAAGGTCATCGTTCCGAACAACCCGGCGACATCCGAGGCGGCAGCCCATGTCCCGGCCGATGCGTTTGTCTTCTCGGCGGGCACGCTTCCTCCCGGCTCGTTCTCATCGGGCGCGTACTCGCTGGCTCAGGCCGTGAATGCCATCGAGTCTGGCGAAGAGCCGCAGGAGGCGATGCCGTCTGCCGCGGAAGTTGATGCAGCCATCGCGCAGGCGTCCGAGACGCTCGGCTTCAACCCTGCCACGGACCTGTTCGACATTCTGGGGCCGGACTACATCTTCTTCAGCACTTTCCCATCCTTCATGGATGCGTTCTCCTTCAACGCGGTCGTCGCGGTCAGCACGAGCGATCCGGCGACACTCGCGGACACGATGGAGAAGGTCTCGGACCTCATCACGCGTGAGGGCGGCGAAGATGTCTCGCTGACGTCGCGCGATATGGACGGCGACACCGTCTACTCGATCGGCGACCCGAACGACGAGAACTCGCCAACCGTGGACTTTGGCGTAGTTGGGAACCAGGCCGTTGCCGGGATTGGGACAGGCCTGGATCAACTCTCTGCAACCCCGGCTGAAGCGCTGGCGGACGATCCGCAGTACCAGGAAATCATGGGGACGCTGCCCACGGAGTACTCCAGCGTCTTCTACGTGGATGCGCGGCCAGTGACCCAACTGGCCACGATGTTCTCGGGCGGCTTCAGCGAGGGTGGCGCGGAGGCGACCCCCATGGCGGAGCCATCCGGTAACCTGGAGAACCTGCTTGGCTTTGGCGCGGTGGCGTCGTCTGACAGCGACACCTCGATGAGCGGCAGTGCAATCCTCTACATTGCTGAGCCTGCCAGCTAGGGTTAATGCAGCACCTGGGGGGAGATGGCCAGTGGCCATCTCCCCCATTTTGGGTAACCGACGACTCCCGTCGCTCGTTGCAATCCAGAGAACGCCCGTATCTCGCCGTGGCATTCGTGCCGCGGCTATGCTTTGCCGTGGCCCCCAAAAAGGAGCATGAGATTGAGGTTTGATTCCAAAGTGGCGCACGGCCTGGCCCCGGACGAGCACGCGGACCTGGACCGGCTCTGGCGTGCGCTCAGCAGCAGCACCGTGCGGCCATCCCGTCGTGACCTCTTGCGCTGGTCGGCAATTGCCGCCGGCGCGGTTGCCACCGCGCGCGAGGGGATTGTTTCCGCGGCGCCTCGCGCCGTCCTGGCCCAGGACGCCCCGATTGTCGAGGGTGCAGAGATTGCCGTGCCGTTCGATGCCTTCGGGCAGACCATCAACCTGGATCCGCACCGCTCCAGCGACTACGGCGGGTTCTGGGTGATGTACCCGAACGTCTGGAACGGCTTCCTGCGCTACGACGAGAATGGTCGCATCGCGCTCGATCTTGCCGACAAGATTTCGCGTTCAGCGGACGGCCTGCGCTACACCTGCACCATCCGCGAAGGCGCTGCCTACGCCAGCGGCAATCCGGTCCTGGCCGAGCACTTCATCTCGTCCTGGCAGCGCGCGCTGGACCCCGCCAACCTTTCGCCGATGGTGGCGTTCATGGAGCCGCTCAAGGGCTTCAGTGCCTGGATCGGCGGCGACACCAGCGCACAGCTTGGCTTCAGCGCGACTGACGAGCGCACGGTGGTCGTGGAGCTGGAACAGCCAGTCACGTACTTCCCGTCGTTCTTTGCCTCGTTCGTCTGGTCGGTCGTTGAACCGCAGGCTATCGCGGAATTCGGCGAGACGAACTTCGTCCTGAATAGCGCGGGTGCCGGGCCATGGCAGTTCACGGCGTACCAGCAGGACACGCAGTTCGTCATGGAGCCGAACCCGAACTACTACGGGGAGTTGTCTCCTTCCATCGTCAAGATCACCTGGCCGGTTGTAAACGGCCCGGATGCGGCGACCTCCAGTCTCGATCTGTATGTGAACGAAGACGCCGCCTCGACGGATGTCCCGCTGTCCCTGCTGGGCGATGTCACCGCGGATGAGGGGCTTACGGCCGACCTGAAGCAGTTGAACACCTCGCAGGCCACCATCCGCTCGCTGGCGATGGACTTCCGGCAAGCGCCCTTCAACGACGTGCGTGTGCGGCGTGCATTCGGCATGGCGTTCGACCGCGACCGCTATTCCGAGATCTACGGCGGCACCTGGACCCCGGCCACGGTATTCACACCGCCCGTAATAAACGAGTTGAGCGGCTACGCCCCACCGGATGGCTTCCCGTTCGATCCTGAGCAGGCGCAGGCACTGCTGGAGGAGGCGGAATTCCCGGGCGGTGAGGGACTTCCGGAGATCATCTACTACCTGGCCTCAGGTGAGAGCGATGCCGAAGTCGAGCGTGTGCAGCAGGTCCTGCAAATCTTCCAGGACAACCTGGGGGTTGCCATCACCCTGGACAATAGCCGCACGCAGGCGGAGATCAACGACCTCATCGCCGAAACGGGTGGCTTGCAGTTCGCCATCATGTGGTGGCAGACGGTGACGGATACGCCGTTTCTGCTGAGCGATGTGTTCCGCCCCGATTCGCCGTACATGCAGGGCGTCTTCAACTGGTCTCCTGACCTGGAGGCGCTCGGTGGCGACCCGGGGGCAGCCGCGCAACAGTTCGCGGACCTGGTGTCACGCGCGGACGTGGAGCTGGACCAGGACACGCGCAACGATCTCTACCGCCAGGCGGAAACGCTGGTGCTGGAGAACGCGGTCTACGTGCCGATTGGCAACTGGGTGCCCATGTTCCTGCAGAAGCCGTGGCTCAGCGGCACCCGCCAGGGTTCCTGGACAGGCCGCTTCCCGGCGCTGTTCGACCAGAACGTCGTGGTGCTCCAGCAGTAGTTCAGAGGATCACCGATCAAACCCCTCTCCTGAAGTTCGGGAGAGGGGTGATCTCTTGCCCTTATCGCCTGGAACAAGGCCGTCTGAGTATTGCGGCTGCGGGAAGCAGTCCGATGCGCGCACCCCTACGCCTGTCATTCTGAGCCCGCCCTCCCCTGACATTCTGAGCCCGCAGGCGAAGAATCTCGTTCTCTGGGCACGTCAGGAGACCCGCGAATTCGCCGGAGCCGGTGCGCCGAGCATGTCGAACATCATCGACACACATCCGAATCTGTTGGCCTCAGGAAAAGAGCGACGCCTGGACCGGCGGCAGGTCCCCGGTGTGCGGAGCCTCGCCGCGCAGCATACCGATCAGGACCAGTGCGTTGCGCGTGCCAGCGCCCTTCTCATTGTTGTTGAACATAACATGGACTTGCTTCACGGACGTGGCAAGCTGTTCAACGGTCTCAGCAAAGCCCACGAGCTCATCCGTCGAGTAGTCATAGTCGTAGCGGCCGCGATGCCCCAGCCACCCCTTTGCATTGCGGCCGTGCAGGCGCAGGTAGGCGAGATCATTGCTGGTATTTGCCACCAGCGGCTGCACCGTGCCTCGGCTCAGTTGCGGCTCATCCGCGATGGCGTAGGCCAGGCTCAGGTCGCTCAGCAACGCCAGGGTATCCGGCGCGCTCTCGGCATCCAGCCAGGTGCCGTTGCGGAACTCCACGGCGACCGGAATGCCGGTCATCTGTTCGGCAACCCGGCGCAGGAAATCCCGGTTGGTCTGGGTATTACCAAAGCTGGGCGGGAACTGGTAGAGCGCGCAGCCGAAGCGATGCGCGGCCCGGAGCGGCTCCAGCGAGTCGCGAAACTGTGCGAACGTGGCGTCTAGTGGGAGCGTCTCACCGTGCGTCAGGTCCCGGAACGCTTTGACATCGAACAGGAAGCCGTCCGGCGTGAGCGTGACCCACTTCTCATACGTGCTGGCCGGGACCGGCCGGTAGTACGAGGTATTGACTTCCACGATGGGGAAGTGCCGCGCGTACCAGGGCAGCTTGTCATCCGCCCTCGTACGCGCGGGGTAAAAACCTGGCAGGCTGTTCCAGGAACTGATGCCGACTCGAACCTCGGCGTCTCCGACCTGGACCGGCGCGACCAGGCGTTCGCTCACGCCGGAGTTTTCACCGGGGGCAGCAGCGCCCGCCACGGCCCGCTCATCCCTGCCTCACTTACCCCGAAGAACACGCGCGGGTCGCCGTCTCCGATGTACACCAGGTCGTAGCGGCGGTCGCCAGAGCGCTGCCGGTAGGAGCGCCACAGGCCGAAATCGCCCTGCCAGCGGACTGCGCCGCCGTCGAGCTCACCCTTTTCGCGCTGCTGGATGGCGGCGCGCCACATGCGGCGGTCGGTGTCCTTCGTCACGTTGTAAATGAGCTTGTGGTAGCGCAGATCGCGGAGCGTGTAGTAGCGCACGCCCTCGCTTTCGAAGCTCTCCAGGACCTCAATTCCGGTTGTGGGCGCGTTGGGATCCGGTTCGGCGTCCTCTTCGAACAGGGTCAACCCGACAGTTTCACCAACGTGCTCGGGAAGCGCCTCAGGTCCGGGAGTTTGCCCGGTCACCAGTGCCGCCAGCTCCAGCGCTTCGTCGCGCTTCTCGCCCCCACGCGGGCTGCGCGGCTCGGGCGTTGCGTTGGACTTCGTGGCGGGAGCCGCCGGCGCGGTTCTCGCCGGTTTGCGGTGCGCCCGGCCGTTGTGCGGTGACGACGCCACCGGCGCGAGGTCAGCCTCTGGCGGCATGCTTGGTGGGGGAGTCGTGCTGGCAACGGCTCGCGCTGGCGCCGTTGAGGGGGGCGGAGCGGAGACCGGGGCTGGCGCCGCTTCTCGCCGTGAACCGGAGAGGTCGGCGCGCACCATGTGCACAATTTCGTCCCGGCTGGCTGGCGCTGTCTCGCTGCCGCGCCGGATCAGGATGCCGCCCGGCTCCAGGGCATGCGGCTTCTGGTCGCCATCGGCCACGTCGATGATAACGATCTTCTTGCCATCGGCGGTGTGCTCCCTCAGCGAGAGGCTCAGTGGCGGCAGGACCTGGCTGGCCGCTTCCGTCGTGAGTTCCGCGATCAGGGAGGCCGGATCAGCAACGCCGGCGATGGGCCGCTTCTCGGCCGCCGACAGGCCGATGTAGATCGTCCCGCCGCCGCTGTTGGCGAAGCCCACGATGTCGCGCAAGATCGCGCCCTGTCCCCGGCGGGCCGTGGCGGACTCATGGAACACCTGCGTGCTGGTGTTGCCATCAAGCCGTGCCGCCTTCACCGGGTCACTCGGCGGCGGCGTAAAGGGACGGGTTCGTTCAAACTCGTTGCTGGCAAACAGTTCCTTCAGCGAGGCGAAGGTGAGTTCCGGCAGCAGAACCTCGGTCGGCCGGTCGCCCACGCCAAGGTTCGTTTCTCGCTGGGGATCCTGCTCCAGGCGGTGGCTGTCTGACCCCTGGATGCAGTGCATGCGGCGGGGATACTCGGACTTCGTGCCGTTGAAGAACCGCGCTGTGGAGCGGCGGTTCGTGGCCGGCAGCAGGTCAGTGACCTCCATAGCGTGCAGATTGGGGTCCTGGGTGTAAGCGATCTTGGTCTGGCCCCCGAAGCGGAGGCCCTGCATGGCGACGCCGTGCGTGGAGTTTACGTGCGCGCCAATGACCAGAGCGCCGTTTTCCGCCAGGATTTCGTAGGCGTGCAGGACGTCCGTAGTGGCTCCGACTTCGCCGCTCCCGAAGCGATCTTCCGGCACGCCCAGCAGGAGCAAGAGGTGCTCCATGAGGCGGATCGACGTACCCTCCGGAAAAATGGCCAGGATGTGGAAGCCGAACTGGGCCGTGAACTCGAAGCCGGGCAGGACCAGGATGCGGCTCAGGAGATCCCGGTACTCCGCCAGGCGTTCCGCCTCGGCTGGCTGCATGCGGCCCAGGTACTCGAGCAGCTCCAGGTCCTCGATTTCGCGCCACATATCGGCATACCCACGGACCGAGTTGTGGTCCGTCAGGGCGATGCCATGCAGGCCCCGCTCATCTGCGCGGCGCAGGACGTCCAGCACCTTGATATCTGGCTGCTGGTAGTCCACGGAGGCCGGCGTGTGCACGTGGAGATCGATCCGGCGCCACTGGAGGTCGTTCGAATCGGACGGTGTCGGCACAGGCGAGGCAGCCGGAGCAGATGTCCGGCTATTTACCGCTGTGCTCTTCGTGGCATGTTTTGGCACATCTTCAGTGCGCCGTCGCGTGGGTGATATTGGCGTCTCCTTTCGGTAGGGTTGGGTAGGGCAGCAGCGATTGCGGAGGCATGAAAAACGGCTTACGCGACCCAAACCTTATCAAATGATAGCATACAGCGAGTTGTTATTGACAACCAGTCACCGCGCCAAGGTTGCGAAAACGCGTGCTAGACTCGCGAAACGGACCCGTTGACGCTGTTCGACGCGACGTTCCGCGTAAACCCGACTTCGCCCGCGAGTCGTACAACAGGATAGGGAGATGCGGCGCAGTCGCATCGGCGTTGTGCGGTGCTGCCTGGCACGCGCGCACCTAGGGGAAAACGGGGCGACCGCAACATGCCACAGATAGATACACCTTTGCTCCTCGATGTCCTGCTGGGACTCGTGATCCTGCTCTTTGTTCCATTCGGAATCCGCCGGGGCGTGGCCAGGGAAGCGATGGTCTCGGCCGGCATCTTCCTCGGCGCGACGCTGGCGGAGCGGTTCACGCCATCCTGGAGCCTTTGGCTCGGGGAGCGCTTCGGCCTGGCGGCGGGCACCGCCTCCTTCGTGGTCTCGGCAGGGCTCCTGTTTGGCGGGGCCTTCCTGCTTGGCTACGGCGGCGGGGCGGCGCTTGGCTCTCCCCGGCTGGGTGTGCTTTCGCGGCTGGTTGGCGGCCTCCTGGCCGCGTTCAACGCCGCGCTGATCCTCTCCTACCTGCTCGCCTGGGTGGAGCGAGACCTTGGCCAGGGCGGCTCGCTGGATGAGGGATACCTCAGTCCGTGGTTGCTGCAGCGGACGAGCGATCTGCTGCTTGCCGCCGCCGGCGTGCTGGCCGTCCTCACCATTCTGTCCTGGATCGTCAACCTGTTCCGCTCGCAGCGGCAGCCGCACCGCGATGATGTTTACGCCGCGAGGGCCACCAGGCTCAGCGCGGTGCCACTCTCGCCCGAGAGCGAAAAGTACGAGCCGGCTGACAATATCGCGCGGTCCGGCCGCTTCGCGCCCGGTCTGGATGCCACGTCGCCGTTGCCGGCCACAACAGCCGGGAACGCTCCGTGGGTCCCGACTGGCGGCCGCACCGTGAACGGCAACGGCCGTGAGACGCATGTGGCGACGACGGCGTCCGGTGATGAGACCGTCTGGGCGGCCTGGGACCCGAGCTCAGGGCGCGACCCGAACAGCGGAGCACGCGCGGAGTGGCCAGTGGCCCCTGCCGTCGGCGTGACTCCGGACGAGCGCTGCGCGGTTTGTCACGCGCGGGTAGGCCCGCGCGATGTCTTCTGCCCGGAGTGCGGCGCGACCCTGTAGGATTCCCCGATTCCGTTCGACTGCACGAGTGTGACGAAAGGGGTTTCCGGATGCCAGTTGCCGAGCGAGTTGACCTGGTTGCCGCGCAGCAGGCCGCGACCGATGCGATAGCGGCAGCACGCAATGGCCTGATCGAGCTGTCCCGCTTTATCCACGCCAATCCCGAGATCGCACTGGAGGAGGTCAAGTCCAGCGCGGCCTGTGCGGAATTCCTGGAGCAACACGGCTTTACGCTCACGCGCGGCGTCGCCGATCTCCCCACCGCGTTCGCAGCGACCGTGGGAGCGGGGGAACCGAAGATCGCCTATCTCTCCGAGTACGATGCGCTGCCGGGCATCGGCCACGGCTGCGGCCACAATCTGATCGCCATTGCTGGCATCGGCGCTGGCATTGGGCTGGCGGCGGCTCTGCCACACCTCGGCGGTAAGGGTCAAGTGGCAGTCTTCGGCACCCCTGCGGAAGAGGCAGTCGGCGGCAAGGTGATCATGGCCAACGCCGGGGTCTTCGACGGCGTGTCGGCAGCCATGGGCGCACACCCCGGGACGATCGAGGCAGTTTGCCCAACCGTGGAGGGGAGTGGCAACGCCCTGGCCTGCGTGCTGGTGCGCGTCACCTTCCATGGGCAGGCCGCGCACGCGGCAGCTGATCCCTTCAATGGCGTGAACGCCCTGAACGCCGTGATCGAGACCTTCAACGGCATCAACGCCCTGCGCCAGCACATCACGAGCGACGCCCGCATCCACGGCATCATCACCCACGGCGGCGAGGCCAGCAATGTCATCCCCAAGTACGCCAGGGCCGCGTTCCTCGTTCGCGCCGCGACCCAGTCGTATGTCGCCGAACTGACCGAAAAGGTTCGCAACATCGCCCGTGGCGCGGCCCTGATGACCGGCACCGAACTCAAGATCGAGGAGGGCACGCTCCACGCCGACATGCGCCCGTCGTACGTCCTCGGTGAGCGCTACAAGGCCAATATGGAGGATGTCGGCCTCGACCTCAGCCACGGCCGCGAGGGTCGCGGGATGCACTCGACCGACTTCGGTGACATCTCCTACC
>JALYWD010000262.1 GCA_030852885.1 Chloroflexota bacterium
GTGTGATGCTGTTCAGGTGACACGCAACGCTCCTCTGTAGCCCAATCTTGCCCTGGTCGGGAATCGTATCAGCGTGTACGCCCGCGTGCGTGGGTGGTGCACGCGCAATCGAGCGGCCCCGCGAGCATGATCTCGCCGGGCCGCGTTGTCAGGCCGCTGCGGAAATCCCTGTTAGCAGGTGTAACCGTTGCCAGCGCAGTTGTCGGGGTCGTTGTTCGTCACCGTCGCCGTGCCGTTGATGGTTGCGCTAGCGGACAACTTATAGATACCGCCGCCAGTATCGGGCCCGCCATGCGAAGTGTTCTCAGTGATGGTTACGCCCGAGCCCAGGTTCAATGTGCCACCGTTCACGAAGATACCGCCGCCATCATCCGAAGCCGTGTTGCCCATGATGGTCGTGGCTGCGATAGTGGTGGTCGTGGCTGTAGCCATGCCGCCGCCATGCTGCGCGGTATTGCCGCTGATGTCGCAGCCCGTTATTGTGAGGGTGCCGTTGTAGACGGAAACGCCACCTCCGTAGATTCCCGTATTTCCTGCCAGGGCACTGTCCTCGATGGTGACATCAGCGCTGGCGTTGTTGATGTAGACCCCACCACTATCCGACGAACTCCCGTTTCCATCGGTGACGCGCAGGGAGGCGAGCCGGGCAGTGACCGCGATGGTGACTGGGACGGCGGATCCCATTTTGGGGCTCCCACGGAGAATGGTGCTGATGGCCGGGTTGTCCCCGGAGCCTGCACCAATGATCTCAACATCCTGGGTTAGCGGGAACGGACCCTCGTATGCGCCGGGGCAGACACGGATGACGCCGCCGCCGGAAATGGCTTTGTTCAACGCCTCGCCGCAGGCGACGCTATCGCCGCTCGTGCAGGCAATGTCACAAACCTCGCAGGTTCCAGCAACGCAGATCGTTCCGTCCACGCAGCCGCAGGTTCCGCCACAGCCATCATCGCCGCAGCTTCCCGGCGTGCAGACCGGCGTGCAGGCGCCCGGGCACTTGCCGCGCGTGGCGCCCCGCTTCAGGTACTTCTTGCGCTTCTTCTTCGGAACCCGGCGCGTCTCGCCGTCGATGCACATGATCGCCTTGTTGCCGCGAATGTTGTGTTCGCCCGTGACCCGGCGCCGTTTGGCCTCGGCGCCGTCCGGCTCTGGAGACGCCTCCAGAATGGCTGCCAGGACCCCGGCCCCAGCAACCTTGACCAATTGCCGCCGCGTCTGCCATTGGCTGAACTCGCGCGTGCGAGCATCGAACAAGGATTTCTCCATAGCGCAGGACGACTCCCGTCTGAAAAGCGGGCGCGAAAAAGCAGACTTGGCTTCCGCCAATACCAGGCCAGCACGAGCTTCACGATGGGCTCACCAGATATTCTATCAAGACGTACGGAGAGTTCACCGGCCGTGCACCACGCCTGTCGCGCTCGCTCCTGGAGTCAGCGGCCAGGACCGTTTTGCGATATGCTCCGCAGGTTGTCATCCTCGCGCCAGCCGGCGCGAGATGCGTGGGAAATTGCGCGAAAACGTAAAGGAGGACGTTGTGACCTCTGGTTCTTCCGAACACACGAACCGGCGACGGTTCCTGAAGGGCGGCGCGGCGCTTTCCGGCGCGGCCGTGGTCACCGGTGGCCTGGCAGCCCCGGTGGTGCGTGCGCAGGATGCCGGTCAGAACCGCCTGCAGCAGGTGCTGGATCGCGGCAAGCTGGTGGTGGGCACTGGCTCCACGAACCCGCCGTGGCACTATGAGGATGCCGAAGGGCAGCTCGTGGGCTTCGACATCGAGATGGCGAAGATGCTGGCGCACGGCTTGTTCGAGCTTACCCCGGAGCAGCTTGCGGACCGCAACGAGTGGTCCAAGTACCTGGAGTTCGTGATTGAGGCGTCTGACGCCCGCATCCCGAACCTGGTCTCGGACAAGATCGATATCGTCTGCCAGTTCATGACCATCACCCCGCTGCGTGCGCAGCAGGTGGAGTTCACGGTGCCCTACTACCGTGAGGCTGTGACGCTGCTCCTGCCGATAGATTCGCCGTATACGGGCACGGCGGACATCGCCGGCAAGGGAGCCAAGGTCGCCATCCTGGAGAATGCCGACGCGGTCTCCATGGTCCACAATGGCGTGCCGGATGCCGAAGTCTCCACCTTCGATTCGGTGGCCAACTCGGTGTTGGCGCTCGATTCGGGGCGTGTGGACGCCACGGCGATCGACCTCTCAACGGCGCAGTACAAGGCTGCACAAGCGCCCGACCAGTACAAGGTCGGTATCGATTCCTGGCAGCCGCAGACCTACGCGTTTGCGGTCAAGCCGGGCGATCAGCGCTGGCTGAACTGGGTCAACACGACCATGCAGCAGTACCTGGCGGGCCTCTACTTCGATCTCTACCAGAAGGCGTTCCAGGAGAACTTCGGCGTGGAGCTCGCGCCGCCTCCGGCCGGCTTCCCGGTGGAGTTCCGGTAGCGCAATCGCCTGCCGGGGGTTCCAGGGGAAACCTGGAACCCCCGGCATTGTGCTGCAATGCGACGTGTTTATCCTTGCCAGTGCAATTGACAGCCTCTTGACCCTTTCATAGACTGCGAGCCGGTCCCCGGAACTGCGGTCATCGCAGACAAGCCAGATCACGGGCAAGGAGGCGGGTATGAGTCTCGCGCACGCGTACTTCTCGCGGGCAAACCGGCGCGGGCTCCTGCGCAAGGGAGCGGCACTTTCCGCCGCCGCGGCGGCGGGCGCTGGCCTGGTTGCGCCATCCCTGGCGCAAAGCGGCGGTGACAGCCTGCTGAACCGGGTGCTGGACCGGGGTACCGTGCTGGTGGGCACGGGTTCCACGAACCCACCGTGGCACTTTGAGGATGAGAACGGCGAACTGGTCGGCATGGATATCGAGATGGGCCGTATCCTGGCCCAGGCGCTGTTTGAGGACCGCGACAAGGTCGAGTTCGTGGTGCAGGCGGCCGATGCGCGCATCCCGAACCTGGTCTCGGACAAAATCGACATCACCATCCAGTTCATGAGTGAGACGCGTGACCGCGCGCAACTCGTGGCCTTCACCATCCCGTACTTCCGGGAGGCGGTGACGCTGATGTTCCCGGCCGGCTCGGAGTACAACTCCATCGCGGATGTGCAGGGCAAGGGGAACACAATCTCGGCGCTGCAGAATGTTTACGCCGAAGACCTGGTGCACCGAGGGGTGCCCGACGCGGTGGTCTCGCAGTTCGATTCCAACGCAAACACCATCCTGGCCATCGACTCCGGGCGCGCTGATGCCTCGCTGGCCGACTACTCAACGGGACGCTGGTACGCGGCGCAATTCCCGGACAAGTACAAGTTCGCGCCGGATCCCTGGGGTACTCACAGCTACGTCGCAGCGGTGAAGCAGGGTGATCCTACCTGGCTGGGCTTCGTGAACTCTGTCTTCCACGCCGCCATGACCGGTCTCGATTTCGAAAGCTACCGCGAGCCATTCGAGCGGTACTTTGGCGAAAGCCTGGTGCTGCCGTCAGCAGGTTTCCCAACCGAACTGTCCTGATCGCCTGGGGCCGGTGTAACCTCAGGGTCCCGGCTTCGCAATTCGTCACGACCGAGTCGCTGTGTACGATCTGAACTGGAACGTCATTCTCAATAACTGGCCCGCCTTCGTGGAGGGCCTGCTCCTGGGCCTGAAGCTGGCGGTCTTCGGGCTCGGCATTGGCAGCGTCATCGGGTTGTTGCTGGCCTTTGCCCGCACCTCGCACATTGCGCCGTTGCGGACGGTTGCCACGGTCTATGTGGAAATCATCCGCAATGTGCCGCTCCTGTTACTGCTCTTCCTGCTCTATTTCGGTGTACCCATTGCCGCGATCAACTTCGCCAACCAGAACGATATTCCGATAAGCGTGGCCCGCAAATTCATCCTGGATGGCGACCAATCCGCGATTGTGGCGCTCTCCATCTACGCCGGGGCGTACCTGTCCGAGATCTTTCGGGCAGGAATCCTGGCAGTTGGCAAGCGCTACCTCGATGCCGGGCAGTCGCTCGGCCTGAGCCGATTGGGTGTGGCGCGGTACGTGACGATGCCGATCATGTTCCGCACCGTCTTGCCGTCCCTGAGCAATACCTTCATTTCCCTGTTCAAGGACACGTCGCTTGCGGCGGCGATCGCGGTGCCGGAACTCACGTTCACGGCGCGCGAGCTCTCCACCAACTCGTTCCGGGTGATCGAGGCGTGGACCACGGCCGGGGCGCTGTATGTGGCGACCTGCTTCCTGATTGCGGGCATTCTGCGCTATCTCGAACGGCGTATTCGGTGGACGGTGTAGGGAGCCATGCAGGTCGTCGTTGACAACTTCGGGTTGCTGATGCGGGGGCTGGCGGTGACGCTACAGCTCTCCGCGCTCATCATCCTGTTCGGCACGGCTATCGGGCTGTTCGGTGGTATTGGGCTGCTCTATGGCCCCGGCTGGCTGCGTGCCATCCTGCGGGCGTATGTGGACATCATTCGCGGTACGCCGCTGCTGGTGGTGATCTTCCTCATCTTCTACGGGCTGCCCGCGTTGAATGTCGATATTGGCGGATTTCAGGCAGCCGTGGTGGCCTTCAGCCTCTTCGCCGGGGCGCACATTTCCGAGATCATCCGGGGGGGGATTTCTGCCGTAGCGCGCGGGCAGACAGACGCCGCCAAGGCGCTGGGGCTCACGTTCTGGCCGAGCATGGCGTGGGTGGTGCTGCCGCAGGCGCTGCCAGTGTTGCTGCCGTCCTGGGTGAACACGGCGGTGGAGATGGTAAAGGGCAGCTCGCTGGTGGTATTGGTCAGCGTCAGCGATCTCATGTTCGCCACGGTCAAGGTGGCCGAGCGAACCGGCGACCCGATGCCGCTCTACCTGACGGCAGCCGCTATCTATGTTCTCGTGAACCTTACGATCTCGCGCTTTGGTGTCTGGCTGGAGCGGCGCGCCAGCCGTGGGCTGGCCGCCTGAGCGAACCAGCGTAACCGGGAAGTAGCATCACCATGTCTGACACACGGGCCATGGTCCGCATCGAAAACGTCCAGAAGCGCTTCGGCGACCTTGAGGTGCTGAAGGGGGTCTCGCTTGAAGTGCGCAGCGGAGAAGTGGTCTGCATCCTGGGGCCTAGTGGTTCCGGCAAGACCACACTGCTGCGTTGCATCAATTTCCTGGAACCCTATGACGCCGGCCGCATCTACGTGGCGGATGCCCTGGTCGGGTACCGGGAGCGCGATGGCAAGCTGACTCCGGCCCCGGAGAAGGAGATTGCCCGGGTCCGCGCCGAGACCGCGATGGTCTTCCAGCAGTTCAACCTTTTTCCACACATGACCGCCCTCAAGAACGTCGCCTTTGGGCCGATGAAGGTGCTAGGTGTCTCGAAGGAGGAAGCAGAGCAGCGGGCACGAGAGCTGCTGGAGCGGGTGGGCCTCTCCGAGAAGGCCGACTCCTACCCGGCGCAGCTTTCTGGCGGGCAGCAGCAGCGGGTGGCGATTGCGCGCGCGCTGGCGATGGAGCCGAAGGTCGTGCTCTTCGATGAGGTCACGTCGGCGCTGGACCCGGAGCTGGTCGGTGAGGTGCTGGCGGTGATGAAGGGCCTGGCCGATAGCCACGGCGTGACCATGATCGTGGTGACCCACGAGATCATGTTTGCCCGCGAGGCTGCCGACCGCGTGATTTTCATGGACGGCGGTGTCGTGGTGGAGGAGGGGCCGCCGGCGGAGGTGCTGGGCGCTCCCCGCAGCGAGCGGTTGCGCACCTTCCTGCGGCGTTTCCAGGCGGCATAAGCGAACGGGCCGGCCATCTGGCCGGCCCGATGTGTCGCTACCCGTGCTTTTCCTCGCCCCAGACTTTGCGCTTCTCATCCTGGGACATGCCCAGCGTATCGAGGTACTGCGAGAGCACGCCCTCGTCCGGATCCTCGTCGCTCGCCTCCAGTCCGCGCACGCGCTCAGGCGTCTCGCCCATGCGGTGCGCCACATCCTCAACGGAGTAGCCGCGCGCCTCGCGCAGTTCCTGGATCTTCTTTGCCTTCGCGCTTGCCAAGTCGATGTGCCTTTCCTGCCAATCGTCGGTCGTACCGGCCTGCAATGATCGCCGATTTTGGCAACGCAGGGCAGGCAGCGGTGCGCAGGTCATCTCCCGGGCACGGCGTCAGCCCGGCTGACGAATTCACCACTCCAGCGTCAGCCCGGGCCGGGCCAGCGCAATTTCGCCGTTGAACGCGGACGCTGCCTGCGCTCGCGCCACGTCAAACCCCAGTTCCTCCCACAGGTGCGCCAGCAGCAGGGTCTCCGCGCCGCAGCGTTGTGCGAGTTCTCCCGCTTCGGCGGCGGTGAGCGAGCCGCGCTGCGCGATAGGCCGGGCGCCTGGTTCGAGGAGGGTGGCTTCGGCGATCAGGACGCGTGCACCGTGAAGCAGGTCATCCCAGGTGGAGGTCGGGCCGCCATCGGCGGTGTAGGCCAGATCGCCCTCCGGCGTGGAGACGCGCATGGCCCAGGCAGGCACGATATGCACGGTGCGCTGGAAATGCAGTTCGACGTTCCCGATCTTGAGCGGTTGCGCCGGGTCGTATTCCTGCACGGTCACCGTAGACCTGAATGTTCCCGGGACGTCGCAGAGATCGAAGGGCGCGGTGACCTGGGCAAGGATGGCCGCTCCGCCAGGCGGAAGCCAGACAGGCACAGGTCCGGGAGGAGTGATGGGGTTGTAGGCGAGGGCGTGGCGCAGGGCGATCAGATCGAGCACGTGATCGACGTGCATGTGGGAAATGACCACGGCTGAGAGTGCCCGGAAATCCGCGTGCCGCCGCAGTTCCTGGAGCGTGCCCGGTCCCATATCCAGCACGATGCTGGCGTCGCCGCGCTGCACCAGGAACCCGGCACACCCGGCGCTGGTGTTTGGGCTGGCAGCGCTGCCGCCGAGAACGGTCAGGCGCATGGGACGATCTCACCCCTGGGCTGTCTGCGTTACCCTTGTCGGCACGGGCTCACCTCGGGCAGGGAGGGATTGTGACACGCCGCTACGATGTGATTGTGGTTGGGGTTGGCGCCATGGGCTCTGCCGCCTGTTACCACCTGGCGCGGCGTGGGCTGCGTACGCTCGGCCTGGAGCGCTTCGATATCCCTCACGCCATGGGCTCCTCCCACGGCATCACGCGCATCATCCGCCTGGCCTACTACGAGCATCCCTCCTATGTGCCGCTCCTGCTGCGCGCCTTCGACCTCTGGGACGACCTGGCGGTGGAGAGCGGGCGAGTGCTGCTGCAGGTGACGGGCACGGTCGATGCCAGCGGCCCGGATGAGATCGTGTTCACCGGCTCCCTGGAGAGCTGCCAGCGGTGGGACCTCCCGTACGAGGTGCTCACCTCCGCCGAGCTGACCAACCGCTATCCCGGATATCAACTCCCGGCCGATCACCTGGCGCTCTTTCAGCCGCGCGGCGGCTTTCTCCTGCCGGAGCAATGCATCAGCGCGCACGTCAACGGCGCACTGGCGGCTGGCGCCGACATCCACGCCCGCGAGCGGGTGCTGGGCTGGGAAGCGGGCGATGGCGGCGTGCGGGTGACGACGGACAACGGCACGTATGAGGCGGAGAAGCTCGTGCTGGCTGCCGGAGCCTGGATGGGCGCGCTGGCGCCGCAGTTGCGCGAACTGGCGGTGCCGGAGCGGCAAGTGCTGGGCTGGTTCGCGCCGCTGGACCGTGCGCTCTTCGCGCCTCGGCAATTCCCGGTCTTCAACCTGATGGTGCCGGAGGGGCGCTACTACGGCTTCCCGGAGTGGGACGTCCCCGGTTTCAAGATCGGGCTCTACCACCACCGGCAGGAGCAGGTGAACCCGGACGACTACCAGCGCGAGGCGGACGCCACCGACGCTGCGATCCTGCGCGAAGCCACGCGGCGCTACTTCCCGCAAGGGAATGGCTCAACGCTGGCGCTGCGCACCTGTATGTTCACAAACACGCCGGATGAGCACTTCATCGTGGACCTGCTGCCGGGAGAGGAGCGCGTCATCGTGGCGTCGCCCTGCTCGGGCCACGGGTTCAAGTTCGCCTCCGTCATGGGCGAGGTGCTGGCCGACCTGGCCGCAACGGGCGAAACCGCGCACGACATCTCGCTGCTGCGGCTGCACCGGTTCGAAGTGGCGGTCGCGGGAGAGGAGTAGGTCCCGGCTCATGGCTCGTGTTCCACGATGGTCCCTGGCTCGGGACAAGGTCTCCCGGGCGTGTCTCGGGCTGGTGCTCCTGATTCTGCTGAGTGGCTGCGGGATTGCCGCGCCGCCCGCCGTACCCACGGCAACGCCGATCCCCACGGCGACACCTCTGCCGCCGACGGCGACACCGCTCCCACCCACGGCCACGCTACCTCCGGCTACGCCCATCCCGCCGACAGCAACAGCGGTACCACCGACTGCCATCCCGGCCACGGTTGCCCCGACGGCACCGCCCGTCGCCGACGCTGCCGCGAACTCGGGTCTGGCCCAGGTGTATGAGTACGGCGAAAGTGGCCGCTACGAGATTGCACTGACGTTCGATGCCGGAGCGGACCGGGGCTACGCCGAGGAAATCCTTGATCTGCTGCAGGCAGAGGGCATCCAGGCCAGCTTCGGGATCATGGGGCAGTGGGCGCAGGAGAACCCGGACCTGCTGCAACGCATGATCGACGAAGGCCACATGCTCTTCAACCACTCCTGGACGCACGCCTCGTTCACGGGCGTCACCACCCAGACGGCGCCGCTCACAACCGAGGAGCGCTGGCAGGAGCTGCAACTGACGGAGCAGGCGGTGCTCGAGTTAAGCGGCTACCAGCTCCAGCCCTGGTTCCGGCCACCCTACGGCGACTACGACGAGCAGTCGCTGCGGGACCTGGCGGCCATCGGGTACACCAAGGTGCTGCTCTGGAGCTGCGATACGCGTGACTCGCTGGGGGCGACGGCGGAGGAGATCCTCAACAACTGCATTTACACCGCCCAGCCCGGGCGCATTGTCCTGATGCACGTGGGCGCTCAGTCGGAGGCGTACGCCGCCCTGCCGACAATGATTGCCTACCTGCGCGAGCAGGGGTTCACCTTTGTCCGCGCCG
>JALYWD010000267.1 GCA_030852885.1 Chloroflexota bacterium
ATCCGGCGGTGGCATCGGTCCCGCACGTCTTCCAGCACGCGGACATGCAGTTCCAGTTCCTGATCGCGCTGGGCGGCGTGTATGAGCGCGCGGCGGACGTGGGCGAAATGTTTGCCATTGCCGCGCAGATCACGGACGGGGACTACGACTCCTGGTTCGCGGCGTTCATGGCGGCCGGGGATCGCCTCCTGGGGATCGCCGAAGCGAGCGAAGCCGCCGGGGATCTCGTCTCCGCACGCGAGGCGTACCTGCGCGCCTCGACCTACTACGGGGAGGCGTACTTCTTTACCTACGGCACGAAACAGCCAGATCGCATTGTTGAGGTCTGGGAGCACTCCCGCTCCGCGTTTGACCGCTTCGCGGCGCTGCTGCTGCCGGCGGCTGAGCCGGTGACGATTTCCTATGAAGACACCACGCTGCCCGGCTATGTGCTGCTGGTCGACGACAGCGGCGAGCCGCGGCCCTGGTTGGTCATGAACAACGGCAGCGACGGCACGATGGGTGACATGTGGGTGCAGGGCGCGGCGGCGGGCCTGCGCCGGGGCTACAACGTGCTGCTCTTCGACGGCCCGGGCCAGGGCGCGGCGCTGTGGCGGCAAAACCTGCACTTCCGGCCAGACTGGGAGGCGGTCCTGACGCCAGTGGTGGATTTCCTGGTGGCACGGCCCGACGTTGATCCTGAGCAGATCGTGGTGATCGGTGTCAGCCAGGGCGGATTCTGGGTGCCGCGCGCCCTGGCGTACGAGCACCGGTTCGCGGCGGCGGTGGCGAATCCCGGGGTGGTGGACGTGGGCGCGTCCTGGGCGGCGCGCATGCCCCCGGGCACGATCGAGGGGCTCCTGGATGCCCCGGAGGAGGAGCGATCGCAAATTGCGGCCGGGATCAACCAGGGGGTAGCCGAAGCGATGGAGCAAAACGTCGATTTCCGCTTCACCATCAAGATGCGCATGGCGCCCTACGGTATCGACAATTTTGCCGATCTCCTGGTGCAGATCGCGGACTACCGTTTGACCGATGCCGAGATGCAGCAGATCGCGACGCCGCTCCTGATCGCGGACCCCGAGGGAGAGCAGTTCTGGCCCGGGCAATCGCAGCAGCTTTACGACGGGGTCACTCGCCCGAAGGAGCTGATCGCGTTCACGGCTGCCGAGGGTGCTGACCTGCACTGCCAGCCAAAGGCCAGCGGGCTCGCGTCGCAGCGGTTCTTCGATGGCTTTGCACGGTACGTGGCAACGTCGTCAGCGACTCCTCCTCCGTCGTAGGGGAATGCAGCACCGCGCGATCCCTGGATGTTGCTCGAGGTGCTGCACAATAAACGCTAGTCAATCATACGGTGAAGTTACAGTAAAACTACCTGCTTCAGACGGGCAGCACATCGTCTTGAACACGAGCCGGCCACGGAACTTGGCCTCGTGGAAGCGCGAAATATCGCGCCCCAGGCTGACAGGCTGTGGCAAGGATTCCGCTGGCGCCGAGCGAATGCGCTCGCTCATATGATTGTCACAACTCAATCATGGAATTGTGATGGAAACTTGCGGTTAATTTGATACTCTCGTCTGCCAGGGAGATCTGGAGCAGTGCTTCATCGCATGTTCATGTCACAGGAACTACCAAATTATTGCACCTTGCTTGATTCATGAAGGTATTATGCGCGGGATGATTTGCGTCGATTTCCATTCTGGGGAAGGTTTATGGATATCAACGCTCAAATCGAGGCAAGCACCGCAACGGTGTGGACGCGTCGTGGGTTGGTCCTGCGTGGGTTGGCACTCTCGGGGATCGCGGCTGTCGCCAACGCCTGGCCCGATGATAGTGTAGACGCGAAGAAGAAGCGAAAGAAGCGGCGGAAGCGGAAGAAGAAGGGGTCATCCGGCGGGAACAATCCGCCTGCTCATGCTGAAGTGGATGCCGAAGAGCAGGAGTTCCTGAACCTCATCAATCGTTATCGTGCGCAACACAAGCGCGCCGCGCTATCGCTGAACTCGCAACTGAACGCGGCAGCAGCGGCCCATTCCCTGGACATGGGCCTGCATAACTACTTCAGTCATATTGGCAAGAGCAAGCGGAGCAAGGACCCAGGG
>JALYWD010000272.1 GCA_030852885.1 Chloroflexota bacterium
GCATGGCGGTCTCCTGCACGCAGACGCTGCTCTCCCTGTGGGGCAGCCGGGTCACCATTCCCGGCACCGGCGTGCTGATGAACAATGGCATGATGTGGTTCGATCCCGAACCGGGGCGGCCGAACTCGGTAGCGGGCGGCAAGACGCCGCTCTGCAATATGGCGCCGCTCACTCTTTCGCGGAACGGGACGCCCTTCGCCGCCATCGGCTCCAGCGGTGGCCGCCGCATCCTGAACTGCAACGCGCAACTGATCATGAACATGACGGACTGGCGGCTGGCGGCCCAGGCGGCGATCAATGCGCCGTGCATTGACTGCTCCACCCCCGAGTTGCTGATGAGTTGGCGCTTCCCGGAGGCGACGGTTGAAGCGATGCGCGCCCTGGGTCACCGCGTCGGCGTGCGCGACGAGAAGCGCTTCACCGGCGACTTCGCCTCCCCCGCCGTGGCCCGCCTCGGCGCCGACCGCATCTTCGACGGCGGCGCAGACCCCTACTACGCCCCAGCCACGGCCGAGAGCCCGCGCGGGGTGAATGACTGAGGTAGGCACCAGCCTGGCGTGGTCTCCCACGCCAGGCTGAGACGAACGATACAGATGTCCAACCGTCTTTGACCCCATCTATCTAGAGATAGTATTGTATAGTTTTACTTTCCTAGATTTCGAGCAATGTTAGCTGGCTTCCCTATCTGGTCGATGTAGGAGGGTTCATGCACCCGGATACATTCACGGAGAACGCTTCAGGAGATCTCGTACGAGACCCATGCGGGCATCTTGCGTTTGTGCCCTATCCACTGCCGGCGACCATGGACCTGGATCCAGGCACGATCAATCTGCTTGTCGAGGCACAGGGCGTTCTGGGAGAACTTCGGGGCGTTGGCCGTGTACTTCCCAACCCTCAGCTCCTGATTCGACCCTTTCTCCGCCAGGAAGCAGTGCTTTCAAGCCGCATCGAAGGAACAACATCGGGCCTCCAGCAACTCATGTTGTTTGAGGCTGACCCTACGACAGATGACGGGCGATCAGACGTACATGAAGTCGCTAACTACGTTCAGGCTCTCGACCTTGGTTTCGAACTCCTGGACAGCATGCCCATCTGTTTGCGTCTGATCTGCCAGGTGCACGAAACGCTGATGAGCGGTGTTCGTGGAGAAGACCGGCGTCCCGGCGAGTTCAGGCAAGAGCCAGTCGTGATCGGCCACCGGGGCGCGACCCCGGAGTCTGCCCGGTTCGTACCCCCACCAGTGATGGAGATGAGGCAGGCACTCAACGACCTGGAGCGGTACATTGGCTGCTATGACGGTCACCTTCCCTTCCTGATCCATCTTGCGCTTGTTCACTATCAGTTCGAGGCGATCCACCCCTTCATGGATGGGAACGGGCGAATGGGCCGCTTGTTGATTGCGCTCCAGTTGCGCGAGCGGGAGGCTTTGCCACAGCCACTGCTCTATCTCAGCGGTTACTTCGAGCACTACCAGGACACCTACCGTGACCTGCTACTGCGCGTGAGTACGCACGGTGATTGGAATGCGTGGCTCGACTTTTTTCTCACTGGAGTACGCCAGCAGTCGGTCGAAGCGCTTGCACGGTCTCATCAATTGCTCGATCTCCAGGAGGAGATCCGCGCATGGGCGGCTGCGACGTCCCACACACGGAGCCTGAGTGATCTTGTTGACCTCGCGTTCGATCAACCAGCCTTGTCGATTGGCGATGTAGAGGGAGCCCTCGGGATCACCCCACCCGCCGCGCGGAGCCTCGTGAAGCGAATGGAAGATGCCGGATATCTCCGTGAACTTACGGGCCGCGCGCGGAACCGACGCTATGCCGTTCCTCAGATCTTGGACATCCTGAACGCCAACTGATCACCAGTGCACGGACCCAGACGCCAGAGCCAAGGTTCACACGAGAGACTACCCACCCCAGGGCTTATGCGCGAGTGCTCAGAATGCGTCGTGAACGTCCGGGGGCTCGCGAGCAATGTCCACGTTTGCCGAGATTGGTGACTGATTCCAAGCGTCCCCAATCGTTCACCAGCGCGCTCCAGGTCGCCGAGCAGCGCTATTTCGCCAAGATTTCGTACTCGCGCATAAGCCCTGCTACCCACCCTGTTCTCGTGGCATCATGCTCTTCACAGCACACGAGATGGCAGGGGAGCAGATCATGAGCGACGAGGATCAGGCCGCGCCGGCACGCATCGCCTATGTCGGCAGCTACACCCGTCCAGCAGAAGGCGGGTCGGGGAACGGCACGGACGGCATCTCGATCTATGCCGTCAACCCGGAGGATGGCGCGCTGACGCTGGCCCAGGTCGTGCCGCAAGTGAACCCCTCCTGGGTGACGCTCGATCCCGAGCAGCGCTTCCTCTACGCCTCCATCGAGACGGATGACTACGAGGGCGAGGCATCCGGCGGCATGGCCGCCTATGCGGTCGATCCCGCAACCGGCAAGCTCACCTATATCAACGAGCAGAGCTCCGGCGGAAACTACCCCTGTCACCAGAGCGTCGATCCCGGCGGGCGCTTCCTGGTGACCGCCAATTACGGCGGCCCGTTCGTGGTCTTCCCGATCCGGGAGGATGGCGGGCTGGATCCGGTCTCGTTTGTCTGGCAGAAC
>JALYWD010000279.1 GCA_030852885.1 Chloroflexota bacterium
GGCAGCAAGGCATCACATCATCCAGATGGCTCAGTTCGTTGGCGCGAAGACATCCACCCGGTCGCTGTCGGCATCGGCGACGTAGAGGCGGTTGGAGGCATCGAAGCCGATGCCCATGGGGTCGAAGCCGTAGGGCGCCACGTTGTTGAAGCTGATGCTGGAGAGGTACTTCCCGCCGAGCGAGAACAGTTGCACGCGCCGGTTGCCGGTGTCGGTCACCGCGACCCGGTTTCGGTTGTCCACGATCACATCGCGCGGGTCATTGAACGCGCCATTGGTGTTCCCCTGGCGGCCCCACTTGCGGATAAACTTGCCCTTTGCCGAGAAGACCTGCACCCGGTTGTTCGCGCCGTCCACCACGTAGACGCGTCCCTTGCGGTCCGTGGCAATACCGCGCGGATAGTTGAACTTGCCGGAAATCGCGCCGCGCCCCCCGAACGACGAGAGGTAACGCCCGTTGCGGCTGAAGATCTGGACCCGGTTGTTCGACGAGTCCGCCACGTAGATGCGCCCGCCGCGCCCGATAGCGACGCCCCAGGGATCGGCGAACTTGCCGTGCGCGGTCCCCTTGCCACCGAAACGCCGGACGAAGCCGCCACTGGACGAAAAGACCTGGATACGGTGGTTGAGCGTATCCGCCACGTAGACCTGGCCGGACGTACTGATGGCCACCCCGCGCGGACGGTTGAACTGCCCGTTCCCCGTGCCGTAACTGCCCCAGCGCCGCACGTATTTGCCGCTGCGCGTGAACTGCTGGATACGGTTGTTGTAGGAGTCGGCGACGTAGACGGCATCACCCCGCGCCGCTACCCCGCGCGGGCCATCGAAGCGGCCGGCCCCGGTGCCGGCGCCACCCCAACTGCCGGCAAACCGGTAGCGGGGTTTCGCGGCCTCCACCTCTGGCGCGGCCCAGGGCCGCAGCACCAGGGCGATGCCTCCAGCGAGGAAACGACGGCGGGAAACTCGGTCAACCATGGGGCCTCCGGGGTGGGCGAATGCTTCTCTCCATCATGCACCAGGTTGGCGAGATCGTCAGGAGGGTTGCAGGTAGTCTCCGTCGCACCACCCGGCCAGGCCATCGAACGTCACAACCTGGTACCAGAAGATGCCGTCCGCATCGACGGCGTCGCTGGCAATAGTCAGCGCGTGCCCCTCCGGCAGCTCCGCCACCACGTCCGCCCACAGTCCGGGCTCACTCCGCAGGTTGAGCGAGCCCGCGGCCACGATGGCCGGTGCACCCGGAGTCAGCATCCAGGCATCCTGCCGCCGTGAGCGACGACGACGGCCACCATCGCGATCGCGCTCCTCCTCCGGGTCGCCGCCACCGCCCACGGCAGCGTCGGCTGGCGGGTCCTGCACGGGAACCGGCGTCGGCTCGCCCGCGTCAGCCGGTGGCGAAGACACACCATCCACGGCGGTCGGCTGCGGCGTCGGCCAGGGCTCATCCGGGTTCGGATCGGGAGAGAGCAGATTCCCGGCGATCCAGCCAGTGAGCGAGGGGCCCTGCACCTGGTACCAGATGCTGGACTCGTTGGTAGTGGGGCCCTCCACCACCATCAGGCGCTCCCCCATCGTCACGTTGGCGACCTTATCAAACTCGGTGCCCGGTCCCGCGCGCAGCGTCACGCCATCGGCGTTGGTGACCACCCGCACGCCAGCCACCCACTGCGGCGGCGGCGGCGCCGGGTCATCTCGCCCACGAATGACGCGGCGAACCTCTGTGCGCACGGTGGGGATGGAGACGTAGAAATCCTCACCCGGGCAGGTGGTGTTGTTGACATCGCGATGGCCGCAGATGGTGGGGAGTTCGGGGATATCGTGGAAGGGCGTGCTGATGGTGGGATCGAGGTTACGCCCGGCCCACGAGGCGATCCAGACGATGGCGTTGTGCATCTCCGGGGTGATGCCGTTGTCGAAGAAGCGCCCCATCAGGCAGATGCCGGCGCTCCCGTAGTTGTACCCCTCGGCGTGACAGCCGACCGCGTTCTCGCCGCCCACGCGCCCCTCATAGACATTGCCCATGAAATCGACGAGATAGTTGTAGGCAATATCGCCCCAGCCCCGGGTGATGGTGTGGAAGTAGTAGATGGAGCGCATCTCCAGCACCGGGTCGTTGAAATTGGCGGTATCCGCGTGGTGGATGATGACGTGCTCCACCGCCTGGTACTCGACCGGGAATATCTCCCCGCCGTTCTTGTCGAAACGCAGCGATTCGTCAGCGCCCCAGCCAGCGCGGCTGATGACGGGCGGCATGGCGAAGACGGGCGCGATCGCTGGATCGGCCACCTGCTCCAGCGTAGCGCCGGCCGAGGCATCGATGTAATCCAGCTCGAACCCGGGCAGCGTCGCCACGTTCCCCGCGCCATCGTAGGTGCGGTACTGGAGGAAGGCGCCACGCGGGGTGGAGGTCAACTCACCAATGATGCGCCCATCGCGGTCTGGCGGGCCGCCGTGTCCCGCGCGCCCGATCCAGACCGGATCAGACCAGGTCACGCCGTCCGGGCTCCACAGCACCTCGACAACGGCGTTGGGGTCGCCCTCCCCGCTCCAGCTTGGCGCAACGGCATCGAAGGGGAAATCAGCAGCGAAGGAGATGTAGGCGGCCGGGTCCGCGCGCTGCGCCAGGCCAAAGTTCGCGACCTCGCTCCAGCGCCCACCCTGGATGGAGCCACCCGCCTGCGCCAGCGGCGCGGCCCGGGCCTCGTCCACTGGTTCGCCTACCCCACCCACTGGCAACAGCGAAGCTTGCCCGGCGGCCAGCGTCCCCATAGCGGCGCCCACGCCAAAGCGCAATACGTCCCGTCGCCCCAGCCGCGCCGACATGGCGGCGGCGCGCACCTTGCTGCTCGCACTGCGGCACACGTGCTCGTCTCCACGTTTCATTG
>JALYWD010000283.1 GCA_030852885.1 Chloroflexota bacterium
AGGTCTTGCTGGTCGATGAGAACCGCGATCTCGGCGGCAGTCTGCGCTACCGGGTGCAGCCGCTGATGGCGGTTGCAGGGGAGCCTCCAGTGCGGCCAGCCGAACTCCGCGCGGCGCTCATCTCTGCTGCGTCAGGTGCGGGAGCCATTTTGCAGGCGGGCGTTATCGCGGCGGGATGGTACGCGGGCGGAAGAGTCCTCCTCGTCGAGGGCGACGCTGCGCGTGTTGTGCAACCCCAGGTGCTGGTGGTCGCGACTGGCTCGACAGACCTTCCGTTCCCGTTTGCCGGCGCGACACTGCCTGGAGTGTTTTCCGCCCGCGCGATGCAAATACTGTTGAACCAATGGCGTGTGCTCCCGGGTCGGCGCTTCGCCGTTATCGGGCCAGCGAGCGAGGCCGAGGAAGTCGCGGTCGATATTGCGCTGGCAGGAGGAGAGGTCGTCGCGCAGGGTGTTGCCCCGGCGCACTTGCTCCGTGCGACGGGCGCCGATGGCGTACGTGAGTTCCGCATCGGCGATGAGCGCCATGAGGTTGATTGCGTGGTTGTCACCATGGGCCGGCAGCCAGATGCCGCCCTGGCCACCATGGCCGGGGCCGAGCTCGGGTTTGGCCCGCACCTCGGTGGCCTGGTCCCCCTGCTTTCGGACCAGTTGGAAGCAGCGCAACACGTCTACGTAGCGGGGGATGCGGCTGGGGTCGGCAGTGTTGCCGCAGCCATTGCTGAAGGCCACCTTGCCGGGCTGGCAGCGGCCGTGGCACTCGGTAAGGCAGAGGCCACAGAAGCCAGTACGGCACGATCCTTCGGAGGGGAAGAACTGCGATGGCGCGAAGCACAACGACGCGCTCTGCGCCGGGTGCATGTCCAACCGTACCAGTAATGTGGCGGCCGGGCGCGGCAGCTACGGTGGTTTCCCGGGAAACTGGTGTGGCCTCCCGCGCGGTACTGAAAAAGGCTTGAGCAATGACTGAGCGGACGCTGATTTGCCGGTGCGAAGAGGTGGGTGCGGCGGAGATTGCGGCGGCACTCCAGCACGGAGCCCTGAGCGTGGACGACGTGAAGCGGCGCACGCGCGCGGGAATGGGCGCCTGCCAGGGCATTTTCTGTATTCCAGCGGTTGCGGCCATGGTGGCGGAAGGCACGGGTACGCCCATCTACGAGCTGGCGCCGATGACCGCGCGACCTCCGGTGAGGCCCGTTCCGCTCGAAGCGTTGGCCGCTCTACGAACCGACGAGAGCGATTGAGGAGATACGGCGAGGAACTTGTGAGGCTCCGGGCCGTGTAGCCCGGCATTTCGTCCTCCCCGGTTGTGAGATTACTCCTCGGCGCGTTCCTTCGGGGACAGCCAGTTGAACAAGGCCAGGGCGATGGTGACGGCGGCAATGGCGATACCGAGCGGCAGGATGTTGTCATCCGAACTGCGGTCAACCACTTCGCCGAGAAACGTGACGCTGAGCAGAACCACGGTCACGCTGACCAGGTCCCGCTTGAGTTCCATCAGGTCGTGCACGCGCATCCACTTCGGGACCGGGATCGTGTCGTCGATAAAGAGCTGGTACAGACTGAGCGAGATGATGTAGAGCACGGTCCCCAGGAGGATGGAATCGGTCAACTGCACGACCTGCACGCCGAGGTGATCGACATGGCGGACGGAAAAACTGTCGATTCCGCCGCCCGTGACCTCGCTCCAGACCAGGCGGACCGCCGCGATGGCGGAGCCGACGAGCAGGAGCATGGCGCCCAGGAAGGTCGCGAAGACCGCCAGGGCGATGACGTGGCGCGTGCCACCCAGAAGTTTGCGCATCAGGATGCCGCCATAGCTCGGGGCGCTAGTTGACCGCGCGATCAGCGTCGAGGCGCCCGGCCTTGTACGCTGCGCGCAGGACCTCGATCGTGTCACCCACGCCAGACTCCAGCGGCCGCCAGTTCAGCGGACCCAGGAGGCTCTCCACAGCCTTGCCTTCGTAGGCATCCGGCGTAAACAGGGGGTCTGAGGCCGTCGTGATAGTTCCCACGCTCTCGGGAGCCAGCTTGCTGATGGCGCTGATGATCTCCTCTGTGGAACCCGGCGTACCGCCCAGCGTGTAGGTCGGCGCGCCCTTCGGCATCGTCCGCGCCGCCGTGATGAATGCGGCGGCCACATCATCGGCATGCTGGTACGTGTCGAACCCGCCGAAGGAGATGTGGTACGGGCGGCCGACCGCAGCTGCGGCCATCGCCTTTGTCGGAGTCGAGCTGACGCCCTGGTCACGTCCTGGGCCGTAAACGAACGCCGGACGTAGACCGACGCTGGGAAGCTGATAGTCCTGCCAGTAGATGGACGCCCAACCCTCGTTTGCCTGCTTGGTCACGCCGTAGAGTGTCACCGGCATCAGCGGCGCATCGTCAGCCAACGGGCCTGGCGGGTACGAGGATGGCGAACCGTAGACGGCGATAGACGAGGCGTAGGCGAGCCCCACTACCTGCTCCCGCAGCTTGCGGACCGTCTCGAAGATGATCGCCGTGCCGACGACATTCACTTTTGCGCCGAGCACGGGGTTCGCCCTGACGAACGGCACCTGGAGTGCTGCCAGGTGGAGGACGTGCGTGATCTGGTTCTCCACCATAACGTCAGTGACGCGCTGCTCGTCAGTCACATCGCCAGTCTGGAAATTGACCCTGGCGATCTCTTCGTCGGACATGATGATCCGCATGCGGTAGGGATCGCCAGGGAGATCGAACGTCGTGACGGGCACGCCTTCGTCCACCAGCCGCTTGACGGCCCACGAACCGATGCAGCCCATGGCTCCGGTGATAAGGAACCGCTCAGTCACTCGTCCACTCCCATGTTGATGCGTGAGGTAGGCCTCACTTGCGGCATCCGCACACTGCGCACGTCTGACCGTGAGGATACACGGCTCTCACCTAGTGCGCTGCGGCCGGCGTGTAGTAGTTGGAGTACATGTTCAACCCGGCTGCCACCAGCGCGTCCTCATCGAGCGGACCAGGCCCGAAGCGATCCGGATCAAGTGCGGACATGTCAATCGGGGGCTCACCGCCGACAATCCACTCGGCGAGGACGCGGCCCAGTCCCGCCGAGAGCGAGAAGCCACTGCCGTTGCAGCCGGTCGCCAGCCACAGCCCCGCGACCTGTCGTGACGGGCCGGCCAGAAAGCGGCCATCGGGAGTCATCGTGAACACGCCGCCGCGGTGCTCTGCCATCGGCGTATCGCCAAGCGCCGGGGTCAGCGGGCCAAGCTCGTCGGTGAACTGATCCAGGATGTGCCGATCGAGCGGCGTCTGGGACATCTCGAAATCCGGGTCATGGCGCGGATCGATAGCGAGCGCGTTTTGCTCCATGCCGCCCATCATCAGGCCACCTCGCGCCGGGCGGAGATAGGCGGAGGCATCGACGATGCGGGCGATTGGCTCGGTGGCCACCATTCCCGCGATCGGCCGGGTGATGAGCAACTGGTGCCGCACCGGAGCGATAGCGACCTCAGCGCCCGCCAACGCTCCAACCTGGCGGGACCAGATTCCGGCAGCATCGAGAACGAGCGGGGTCTCGATCAGGCCTGCGGGTGTACTCACTCCCGAGATGGCGCCGTCGGTGATCGTGATGCCTGTCACCGGCGTATTGCCAATGACCTGCAGGCCGCGGGCTGCGAGCGCGTCCAGGTAGGCCTGCAGGAGCCACGCTGGCTCCTCAATGTAAATGTCCCCAGGAATGTGATAGGCCCGCCTGACACCTATGCCCGAGAGATAAGGCGCAAGGCGGACGAGCCCCGCCGTATCGAGGTCCTCGATTTGGACGTCCCACTCGCGCGATTGGGCGACCTCGGCGTCGATCATGGTGACGTGCTCAGGTGTGCGAGCAGCGAGAATGCTTCCCGATTTGACGTACTCCAGGGGCTGTCCGCTTTCCTCCGCAAAGCCCTGGATGATTTCGATGCTGAGGGCCGCGAGTTGAGATTTGACCAACGATGCCTGGATGAGCTTGTACAGGCCGGCGGCACGCGGTGAAGTCTGCGAGGCAACGTTGAAGCGGTCAAGCACCACGATCGAGCCGGAATGGATGCGCGAGAGCTGGTACGCAGCCGCGAGACCAAACGCGCCGGACCCAATGATCACGACGTCAGCGCGGGAAGGAAGCACCGTGTCTGCCATCACTTACCTTTCATTGCGCTAGACAACCGCTGTATCCGCATCGGTAGGACGTGGCCGCTTGCTCTCTCCGACCCGGCAGCAGTTCAGGGGGCAGAGGTCGTGATTGGGCCCCAGGACACCAATGGCGCGTCGTTCTGGGTGTTCGGTGAGACGCTCCTGGATCAACTCCCGGATCATCGAGACGAAAAGCGGGTCCGTGCCAACCGTGGGCAGGCGTGTGAACGCCAGCCCCAGTTCGGCCGCACGCTCCTTTGCCTCTTCATCCAGATCAAAAAGCACCTCCAGGTGGTCGGAGATGAAACCGATCGGGAGCACGATCACACGCTGGGTCCCTGTGGCTGCCAACTCATCCAGGACGTCGAGAATGTCCGGTTCCAGCCACGGCACATGTGGCGGTCCACTGCGGCTCTGCCACGCCAATTGGTAGCGTTCCGCTCCGGCCATTTCCGCGACAAGACGGCTAGCCTCCTGCAACTGCTTTTCGTACGCGCTGCCGTTCGCCATGGAGAGCGGGACACTGTGCGCGGTGAAGACCACCTGGGTGCTGGCTCGGTCTTCGGGGGTCAGCCGGTCAAGCGCGTCCTTGAGATACCCCACCATCGGGGCGATAAACCCCGGGTGATTGAAGAACACGCGGATCTTGTCGAAGCGCATGTCTTCAGCCGACAGTTCTTCAACAGCGCGAGTTACATCCTCCCGATACTGCCGGCAACCTGAGTAGGAGCTGTAGGCGGAAGTCACGAACACCAGGACCTCACGCACGCCGTCGTCGCGCATCTGCCGGAGTGTGTCGGTGAGAAAGGGTTCCCAGTTGCGGTTGCCGAAGTAGATCGGAAGGTTGATGCCGTGCGTGCGAAGGTCGGTTTCCAGCGCATCGATGAGCGCATGATTCTGTGCATTGATCGGGCTTACTCCACCGAAGTGGTAGTAATGCTCGGCAACTTCAGCCAGGCGCTCTGCCGGGATATTCCGGCCACGGGTGACGTTTTCCAGGAAGGGGACGACGTCTGCCATCCCCTCCGGCCCACCAAACGAGAGCACGAGCAGGGCATCGTAGTGACCAGCCTGGTCGGCGAAGAGGGGCGCGCCCGGGCGCGCTGCGCCCATGAGGACCATAGGGGACTCCAGGTACGGCGTAACCGGCTCGGGGACACCGAGCCGGCGGCCAGCCAATAGCACTGGTGGAAGTCTGCCACGGCTGGCCGTTCCCGTGAGTGCGCCCTATCCCATGTCACCAATGTTGAAGTTCGCGAGCTTCTCGTACACCGTCAGCAGCGCGCTGTGATCAAGGTCACCCTGGCCATTGGCGGCCAGAGACTCGAAGAGCTGGCCGACAATCGCTGAAACAGGAATCGGCACGGAGTTCTCCCGCGCTGTCGCCATGGCGATGTTGAGGTCCTTGCGGTGCAAATCGATGCGGAAGCCCGGGGCAAAGTTGTGCTCGATCATGGACTTGCCCTTGAGCTCCATAACCCGGCTGGCGGCGAGGCCGCCAGAAAGCACCTGCACGACCTTGTCCGGATCAACCCCGGCCTTGGCTCCAAGGATGAGGGCTTCGCTGACCGCGGCGTAGTTAATGGCCACGACGATCTGGTTGCACGCCTTGACGGTCTGTCCGGCTCCCGCCCCCCCGACATGCACGATGGTCTTGCCCATCACTTCGAAGAGGGGCATTGCCCGCTGAAAGTCAGCAGCTTCGCCGCCCACCATGACACTCAGCGTTCCGGCGACGGCGCCCTTGTCTCCACCGCTGACCGGGGCATCGAGCGCGCGCGCGCCGCGCTCGCGGAGCGCGGAGTTGACCTCAATTGACGTCGCGGGCGCAATGGTGCTCATGTCGATGAGCAAGTGATCGGCGGACATGGCCCCAAGTAGGCCGTTGTCGCCAAAGACCACGTCGCGCACATCCTGCGAATCGGGCAACATCGTGATGATGTCGCGCGCTTTCTCGGCGACCTCGCGGGGCGAAGCGGCGGCGGTGAACTGCGGACTTTCGCCAAGCAAAGCATCGACATCGTCGCGGCTTCGGTTGTAGACCAGGACATCGAAGCCGGCCCTGGCGAGGTTTCGCGCCATCGGCTTGCCCATGATGCCGAGCCCGATAAACCCGATAGGGTGTGCCTTGAGATCACTCACGTGTGTTCCTCCATTGCCTCGACCGACCATGCCAGTTCCCTGGAACAAGCTCAACGACTAGGTCCAGAATCCCATCGTGTTTAGCCATTCCAGTGATTCCGCAGTGTTTGTGCGCGGCTTGTACTCAAGGCTGACCCAGCCGTCGTAGCCAGCGTTGTCGATGGCCTGGAACACGAAGGGGTAGTTGATTTCCCCTGTCCCGGGCTCATGACGGTCTGGGCTGTCGGCGATCTGGATGTGTCCGATGAGAGGCATGCGGGCGAACAGCGTGCTCGTCATGTTGCCCTGCGTGCGTTGCGCGTGATAGATGTCGTATTGCACCTTCAGGTTCGGGTGGTTCACGTGCTCGATAACCGCGAACCCCTCATCCGGGGTGGTGATGAGATACCCTGGGCCGTCGAATGGATTGAGAGGCTCCATGACCAGACGGACATTATGGGTAGCGGCCAGCTCCGCGGCGTAGCGGAGGTTGGCAATCAGGGTGTCTAGCTGGTCCTGTCGCGAGACGCCGGGGAGCACTTTGCCAGCCAGGCAGTTCATCTTCTCCGGCTGGAGAACCTGCGCGTACTGCATTGCCAGCTCGGCGCTTTCTCGGAAGGTGTCCACCCGTGATGGATCGCTTGCCAGGCCGCGCTCACCCGCGCTGAAGTCCCCGGCGGGGAAGTTGAACAGCGCGAGGGTGAGGCCATTTCCCTTGAGAGCTTCTGCAACATCGGCTGCATTGTGTTCGTAGGGGAAGAGGAACTCGACGGCCTCGAACCCGGCGTCTCGCGCAAGGCGAAACCGCTCAAGGAACGGAACTTCGGTCAGGAGCATGGAGACATTTGCGGCAAATCGTGGCATTTTGGGGCATCCCTCCAGATTACACTCAGTGTGATCCTAGACCGCCAGAGGAAGCTGGTCAATGCAGTTTTTGCCAGCAGGCCGGCGGGTGCAGAGCGTGTGCGAATCGGGCGAGCCTGCATGGAAAATTGCGTAAACATGGCAGGGAAATTGGCCGGTGCAAATTTAGCAATCAGTGATATCCGATGAGAAATCCTTCGGTAGTTAACATATCAGGTCTGATATTCGCGCTCTGATAAGGATTCTCCTGCCAGGCGTCAATTGTGCGAAACTCGGGGGAGGTGTACTATGCTTTTGCGCCATAGCCCCGATAGAGCTTCTCGGGGCGTGGTCTCTTTCAATTCTTGTTAGTTTTTTCACGTCGATGGCAGGAGGTTCTGTTCGTGAGCGACGTTACAGGAAGTGGCGACGTCTACACAATGGCTGAGGCGGCGCGGCTGAAGGGCGTCTCGTATCACACGGTTTCCCGTGCCGTGCGGCGAGGCAAGTTGCCCGCTACCCGTCTGGGAAGGATGGCGCTGATCCAGTCCGAAGATCTGCGTGAGTGGCGCCCCATGCGTGAGCGTGCCCCGCGCAAGTATCGGCGCCGTGAACCGAATCCGGATGCAACGCCAGCACTCCTGGACCTTGCGTCGTCAGATCGCGTGGAGCTGGCCAGTCAGTTGGCAGCGGTCTATGAGGCGATTCACCTGGTGGTGGACGATTCGCCGCGCGAGGAACTCTACGACCTGATTGTTGATCGGCTCGCGGGAACGTTGAACCTCCGCAGGGTATCGATCCTGCTGCTTGACACTGACAACAACCGCACAATTCGCGTAGCTTCGTACGGTCCGCCCATCTCGAGTTTGCCAGCCGAACTGGCAGTGGAGAGTTCTCCTCTGGGAGATTTTGAGGATCAGCCGGCTCGTGCTTCGGTTGTGGAGATTGACGAATCGCGCGCGAGGGAGTTGTCCGGCCTGAACCTCAAGTCGCTGATGGTTGCCCCGATTCGCGTGGGCGGGAGGCCGCTCGGTGTGATCGTCGGCGATCGTAACGGCGAGGTCTTTACGCTTGACGCCGCAGGGCTCGACCTTGCGCAGGCCATGGCCAGCCTGGTCTCCGCGGCAGCGGCGCGCGTCCGAACCGCGGACGCCGTCGGCGCGATCTAGCCCGAACTCCAAAGCATCAACACGTGACCGCGGCGCCGAAGGTTCGGCGCCGCGTTTTCATGTTCACCGGCTATGGCGTCTGGTCAACCGTGCGCCGCGCATGATGGGCCGGATCTGGCGCGGGAAGCCGGTCGCGTCCCTTCCCAATCCCCTCATAGCGCAGACCTGAGGCGCGGACGGCATCTGCGTCGAGAAAGTTCCGACCGTCCAGGACGAGATCACCGCGCATTTCGCCGCGGAGTCGGGAGAGATCGGTTTCCAGATAGACGCGCCACGGCGTGCACAGCAGTACGGCGTCAACGGCACGCGCCGCGTCGTACTGGTCCTCGAAAAGCTGGAGCTGTGGCAGTCGCTTCGCCGCGTTGGGAAGGGCTATCGGGTCGTGGGCATGCACGATGGCGCCGCGCTCCAGGAGCATTTCGGCGACCGCGACCGAAGGCGACTCACGCAGGTCGTCGGTGTCCTCCTTGAATGCCAGCCCCCAGATGCAGACCGTGCGGCCATCCAGGCCGCCGAGGAGTTCCGCGGCGCGGGTGACGAAGCGGCGCTGCGCTTCCTGGTTGATGCCCTGGACCGCGCGCAGCAGGCCGGGATTGAGTCCGGCCCCTTCGGCCATGCGCGTCAGTGCGCCTACGTCCTTGGGAAAGCAGGAACCGCCAAATCCAATCCCCGCGTGCAGAAAGCGCGTCCCGATCCGTTCGTCGGCTCCCATTCCCTGCGCCACGACGGTGACGTCAGCACCCAGCCGCTCGCAGAGACGGGCGATGTCGTTGATAAACGAAATCTTGGTGGCAAGAAAGGCGTTGGCCGCGTACTTGATCAGTTCTGCCGAACGGTGGTCCGTGCGCAGAATTGGAGCGCCAAAGGGCTCGTAGAGGGCGGTTATGGCTGTCAGGGCCTCTTCGTCGTCACCCCCAAGGACAATGCGGTCCGGCTGCATGATGTCATGCAGGACGCGGCCTTCCCGCAGGAATTCCGGATTGCTGATGACGGCAAATCTGGCCCCAGGCGCGGCGTGCTCGGCGACGATGCCCGCTACCAGTTCCGCAGCACCGACCGGCATAGTGCTCTTGTTCACGATGACGGTGCGCGTACCGGTCTGGAGTTGCTCGCCGATGGCGAGCGCGGCGGAGCGGACCTGGCGCAGGTCGGCTTCCCCATCAGAGAGAGAAGGCGTGCCCGTGCAGAGGAAGACAATCTCACTGGCAGGCACGGCGTCGGCGTAGTCGGTAGTGAAGCGCAACCGACCTGCCTGCAGGTTGCGGCTCAGCATGTCCGGCAAGCCTGACTCGAAGATCGGGCTGTCTCCGCGGTTGAGCTGTTCAACACGCGCCGCATCGATATCCAGGCCGACGACGTCGTGGCCCATCTCGGCGAGCGCCACGGCATAGCCGAGACCAACGTAGCCTCCACCACCCACAATGCATATGTGCGCCACGTCGCTCAGTCTCCTTTGGCTCGGTCAGGCACATGGGCACTGGCCAGGATAGCCGTCACCATTTCCTTGCGCCGGAAGAACTGGCGGATCTCCAGCCACAACTCCGGTTCATTCCGCCCCAATTCCAGGAGACGCGGGGAAAACTCCACGTCTCCTCGCGCGCGTAACTCCGTCATGAACTCGGTCGAGAGCAGTTCGGCCAGGAAGAGCGGGCCAATGTCTGCCCACTTCTCTCGATAGTAGGCACGAAGGCCAGCAAGTTGCTCTGGCGCAAGGCTTGAGCCGTCATCTCCGGCAAATCCTGACCAGTCGACCGCATCGAGCAACCCCTCGAGCAGGTCAACCTTCTCGCCTTGCCGCGCCCGGTCTACCAGTGCATCCACCAGACCGCGGTCAAGCGGGAACTCGTGCGGCGTTTCCGGCAGCTCGCGCGCGGGGCGGCCATTTTCGGGAGTGAACATGGACATCAGTAGTTATCCAGATTGTTCAGCGGCTGGCTTCGCGTACACGAGCACCACCCAATCTTCGCGTGTGTCTCGCCGGACAAGGTTCATTCCCAGGGCGGCGAAAGCATCCTGAACAAGGTCTTCCTTGATGTCGATGATGCCGCCCAGGATCAACGTTCCCCCAGGGCGCACCGAGTTAACGAGGGAGGCGCTCAAGTCGACCAGGATGCGAGCAATGATGTTGGCGACGACCAGATCATACTCACCCTGGAACGGCTCATCTGGTCCGACACTGCCGAGTTCGACCCGGATGATGGCGCCAACGCCGTTCCGCTCCGCGTTTTCGCGGGCTGAGCGTACCGCAACCGGCTCCACATCAACGCCGTCGATGGCTTTCGCCCCCAACAGCGCGGCCCCGGTTGAGAGAATCCCGGATCCGATCCCAACGTCCAGGACGCGGTCACCAGGCTGCAAGACGTCCTCGACCGCAATCATGGAAAGCTGGGTCGAGGGATGCAGGCCCGTGCCGAACGCCATGCCGGGATCCAGCTCCAGGACGACTTCGTCGCCTGCCGGCGTGTACTCATGCCAGGGGGCGCGGACCAGCACGCGGTTGCCGACACGGTGGACGCTGTAATGCGCCTTCCAGGCGTTGGCCCAGTCCTCTTCGGCACGCTCACTCACGGTCAGGTCGCTGACGGTGCGAATTCTGCCGAGGTGCCAGAGGGATTGCCGCATCGTTTCGATGGTGCCGGGCGCCACGTCTGCCGCGTTGATGAATGTACGTACGGTGACGGGTCCACTCGGGTCCACCGCAAAATTGTCCCCGTCCGGGTCCTGCGTAAATGACTCCTCGATGGCGACACCCTGGTTGAAGCCGTACTGTGCGAAGAGCTCGGTAATGGGCTCCACCGCTTCACTGTCACACGTAACCGCGAACTCCAGCCACGTCTGGTTTGATGTTTCGCTCATGCGTGCACCGACCCGTCATCACCGATGTTCACGCTCCCGGAGAAGCCACTCACCCTGGCGCGGCGACCAACGATAGAGGCATCGAGCCGCGAATCCTCAACGAAGCTCTGGTCCTCCAGCACGCTGTTCTGGATGCGGCTGTTGCGGATCACCGACCCGGATCCGATGCTGGCATACGGCCCCACAATCGAATACTCGAGGATCGCGTCATCCGCGACAATTGAGGGCTCCACAATGACGGACGTGGCCGAGGCAGGGGCGCTGGTCGTGATGCGGTCCAGGATGTAGCGATTGGTGCCCAGCAGGTTCTCAACGTTGCCGCAGTCTTCCCAGGCGGTGACCGGCCTCGAGACAACCTTTGCACCGCGGTCAATCATGATCTGGATGGCGTCCGCAATGAAGTACTCGTTCTTGAGCGAGATGCCGCGTTCCATCTGCTCATCGATGGCGGAGTAGAGCGCGTTCATGTCCTTGAAGTAGTAGATGCCAATCACGGCGAGGTCGGAGATGAGCTCCTGCGGCTTCTCGACCAGCCGTGTGATGCGGTCTCCCTTCACCACGGCGACGCCTAGAGCCGAAGGATCCTCGACCACTTTGGTGAACATCACCACGTCGGCGTCGCTATCAGTAAGGCCTTGAAAGTCCGCCTCGAAGAGCATATCAGGGAAGAGGATCAAGGCATCTTTCTGCGCCAGATCACGCGCCTTGAGAATGGCGTCTGTCTGACCGCGCATCACGGATTGCTGGACAAATGCGAGCGGTACATCCAGCGTCTGCCGTGCCCAGGATTCGATCTGATCACCCAGGAATCCGGTAATGAAGATGATCGAGTCGGGCTCAATGGGGAGCACGCGGTCGATGACATGCGAGAGCATCGCTTTCCCGGCCACGCTGACCAACGGCTTGGGCCGGGTCCAGGTTTGCGGCCGCAAGCGTGATCCCAGGCCAGCAACAGGAAGAATAACGTCCACACAATCCTCCGCTCTCTGATCGAATGGCTTGACTTGTCTTAAAACGGCCGATACGGGCTCTCGGTCTCGGGAAGGCGCCGCCAGGCCGGAGCTTGCCTGGTGAAACCATCGTGGGTTGCTGTAGCGATGATAGAGCGCGGCGCGTGCCCGCGGGACAACTATGACGACGACGTGGGGCCGAATGCGTTGCGCGAAAACCCCAGTCCAGCGGGATCGACATTCGCGAGGCTGAGCCCCGTGCGGGCCAGCTCGGCGCCAGTGGCTGCGAGCGGGCGGGCGAAGGCTGACTCAAAGGTGAGTTGGTTGAAACCGATTTCCGGTGGCAGCGCCAGCAGCATGTACGCCACGAGAGCTGCTATGGCAGTGCCCCGCAGCGCGCCCGGAATCAGCCCAAGGACGCTGTTGAACCATCCAAGCGTGCCCGTCTGCAACATGCGCAATGGCGACACCAAGACGCGCACGGCAAGGCCGATCACCGCATACAACATCACCGCAGTGATGAACACTCCCAGCGCTCCGTTGATTGGGTCCGGAATACCACGGGTGCGAATGGCATCCGCAAGCCACGGGGCCAATTTGAGGCCAAGGAGCAGCGACGCTCCAAGAACAAGCAAATCCAGGCAACCAAGGAGAAACCCACGACGGAGGCCGCCCACGGCGGACGTTCCAATGATGATCAGAAGCACGACATCCAGCCAGCTGACCCCCATCATGGTCTGATCGCGGTGCTCCCTGGGCTTTCTCGCGAAAGGTTTGCGGAATCCGGGGGTGGCTAGCGGACCTCGTATCCCAGTTGCCGGATGAGGTGCCCGTGCCGCTCTCGAAAGATGGTCAGGTGCTCCTCGGCGAGTTTACTTCGCGAGTCCCCAACCCTGGCCGAGCGCACATGCCAGGCCATTTTCTCATCCTGCTGGCGAACGCGGTCTGCCCGGCACGCATTCAGTGCGCGTTCAATCGTGTCTTCGGTCACCGGCGAGATGGCCGTTGTAAGGCGGGTCAGTCCGGCCAGTGGATCCTGGTGCAATTCTTCGTACCGGATGGGGAGGGCCCGGCCGCTTTCTTGCCAGCCGATCGCGCGGTTGATATGGGCGCCAAACGAGTTGCCCAGAAAGCCGAGGACGTCCGGATGGTCGATGGGCTTGCCGAACATGGCATGGCGAGGTCTCGCCTGGCCGCGGCCCAGGCCCCGCGTGGAACGCTCCTGTTCCCAGTAGTACATGGAGACAAAGACATCGTACGGATCGCGACACAGCGTGACGTTATGTGCCGGAATGGCGTCAATGACGTTGCAGAGGCGCGGGGTGTACTTCGAGTGGTGGTGGAACATGGCGTCGTCCGGGAAATTCCCGGCTGCCACAAACTCCGCCAACGTCTCCGGGCTTGATACCGCAGCGTGTGCGCCCTCTACGGGCCACTGGAGTTCGTATATCGTCGAGAGCAGGCAGCCAATCCAGTGATTGCCTGTCTTGGGTGGAGCGGAAACCACGATCCTCATGACAACGGAAGCAGGTCAGCGCACGTCATAGTTCAAGGCAGTGATCAGGTCGCCGTACTGTTCACGAAAAATCTTGAGGTGCTCTTCTCCAAGCTTGCCGCGCGAGTCCCCGACCTTGGCGGAACGAACGTGCTTGGCCATGCGCTGGCTCATGTTGCGCATGTTTTCGGCGTTGCACGCTTCAACTGCCTGCGCGATCTGCTCGTCCGAAACTGGCTCAACGCGATCCGTGACCTGTTTCAGCGTCGATGCCGCATTATGGTGCAGGTCTTCATAGCGCACCACGATGGCCCGGTTGCTCTGCACCCAATCTCGGGCACGCTTGATGTGCTCGCCGTATGGACCAGCGAGGAACTCCAGGATGACTGGATCGTCGAGCGCCTTGTCATAGAGCGCATCGCGTGGCCGTTCTTTCGGACGAACGCGCCCGCGTTCCAGATCGTAATCCGTGCGCGTCTGCATCCAGTGATACATAGAGACAAAGGCGTCGTAGGGATCACGCACGATCGTGACGGAGTGCGCAGGGATGGAATCGATGACGTCAACCAGGGCAGGCTTGTACTTGCAGTGCTGGTGGAAAATCGTTCCGTCCGGAAAGCGCCCTGCCAGGACAAACTGCCGGAACTTGTCAGGGTTCGTGTTCGGCGAGTCTTCACCGATAATCCACTGCAAGTTGTAGACCCGGCTCAAGAGGCACTTGAGCCACTTGTTGCCCATCTTGGGCGGCGAGGATATGACGATGCGCATGCGCGCCTGCCTCCAGCCCTAGCGAACGTCGTAACCCAGCGAACGAATCATGCTGGCGTACTTTTCCCGGAAAATGGCGAGGTGCTCGTCATTCAACTTTTCGCGCGAATCTCCGACCTTGGCGGCGCGCACGTGCTTGGACTTTTCGCCGCCCATTTTGCGCATGTTCTCGGCGCTGCACGCGTCCATGGCCGCGGCAATCTTGTCGTCCGGAACGGGCGCGATCTGTTCGGTTATCGCACGCAGCTCGGCAATTGGATCCGAGTGGAGTTTCTCGTACCGCACGACGTGCGTGCGTCCGCTGTCCTTCCACTCCAGCGCTCGTCGCATGTTGTTGCGGAAGCCGCCGTTGCGCAGGTAGTCCAGCACGGCAGGGTCAGAGAGTGGCTTGCCGACCATCACATCGGTGCGGCGCCCGCTGCGCAACCCATCATCCTTGTGCTGCTGAATGGTGAAATACGACGAGACGAAGCCATCGTAGGGATCACGGATGATCGTGACCGCGTGCGCGGGGATGGCCTCGATGATATCGGCAAGTTCGTTCGTGTAGTCGTAGTGCTGGTGAAAAACGGTTCCGTCCGGAAACCCGCCTGCCGCAACCCACTCCCTGAACAGTTGAAATTGAGGGCGTTGGGGCGTTTCACGATTGGTCAGGGGCCGCAGGTCGTAGATGTGACCAAGAATGCACTTGAGCCAGACGTTGCCGGCTTTCGGTGGCCCCGCGATGATGATCCTCACCGGACCCGTCTCCTCCTGCAATCCAACGGTGCAGTACCGTTGAAATTCCGCACAACGTACCGGCTCACGAGAGCCGTTCAAGCGAGCGAGCGCGCGGATTTTCGCTCGGGCAGTTGACGAGTGTAGCAGAACCACGCAAACCTGAATTGTACCGATGGCTGGGCTAGACTTGCTTGTGATTTGTGAACGTTCCAGGGGCTGCCATTGCGCACTGTTCTTTTCTTCCGGAAGTATCGCCGTTTTCATGGAGGCCATCTTAAGGTTTGGCATTATTTCAACCATACACTGGCCACGGATGGCTATGATGCGAGAGTCCTGTTTGATGTTGACTCAAATTGGGACGCCAGCAATCCATGGAGCAAGGTACGAGACCTCGTCGTTGAAAAACCCACAGATGTGCAGGCCCAGGCCTTTTTTGTCGCTGGGCGAGACTGGCAGCGCATGGAGGCGCTGGGGCTGCTTGAGAGCGACCTCCCGGTCATCAACTTCATCCAGCACACCAGACACGCAGGTGACTGGAGCATCCAGTCGCGATACCTGAAGCGCAGGGCGATCCGGATTTGCGTGAGCGACGAGGTGGCCCAGGCGGTCGAGAGCGCGGGCGGCCGCGGTCGGACCATCGTGATTCCCAACAGCGTTGATGTGCCAGTCGGGGCGAACTCCTGCCAGGAGAGATCGGTCGATCTCCTGATTGCAGGGCTCAAGCAGCCTGAAATGGCGGTTCAGGCTGCAGCAGCTCTCCAGAAACCAGGGCGCACGCTTAAGGTGTTGGACGATCACATTCCGCGCGAAGAGTTCCTGGCGGAAATCGCCAAGGCCCGCAACGTGCTCTTTTTGCCGAACCGGGAGGAGGGCTTTTATCTACCTGCCCTGGAGGGGATGGCCCTGGGGGCGCTGGTGATATGCCCCGACTGCGTAGGAAACAGGGGATTCATGAGCGGCCGGAACGCGATGTTCCCGAAGTATGAATTGCCTGAACTCATCGAGGCGACTGAAACGGCCATCGTGAAGCCGGAACGCGAGCGAGCCGCCATGCTGGAGCAGGCCCGCGCAACCGTCGCTCGTCATCAGCCCATGGCCGAGCGGGCGGCGTACGGCGACGTGCTGCGTAACCTGGACCAGCTCTGGAGCGAGGCGTAACCTCAGCGAACGGGGTAGCCCAACTCGGTGATAATGTCGCCGTAGGCCTCACGGAACGCCGCAAAATGGTCTTCGCTCAACTTCTTGCGTGAGTCCCCGACGATTGCGGAACGGACATGCGTCCGCCCGCCCTTGCTGCGCTCCCGCATGCGATCGGCCGTGCAGTAGTCGATGGCAATCCGGAGTTGCTCATCAGTGACCGGTCCGATTTCCGCGGTAGCGTTGCGAAGTGTCCCGAGCGGGTCACGGCTCAGGTCCTCGTAGCGCAGAACCACAGCGTCACCGCTGCAGGCCCAATCGCGCGCCTTTTCCAGGTTGTTGCGATACCCACCCGCGCGCAGGAATTCGACAACTTCGGGGTCGTCCAGCGGTTTGCCCATCAGTTCGGTGAACTTGCGCCCTTTGGCGTTCTGCGACTCCGCGTGAAGCTGCAGCGTGTAGTAGGTGGAGACGAAGGCATCGTACGGATCGCGCACGATGGTCACCAGCTTCGCTCCGGCTGGCGCAAACAATTCCGCGATGCGCGGCGAGTAATCGTAGTGCTGGTGGAAAATAGCGCCATCGGGATAGCGGCCGGTGCTGAGCCAGGTTTCCAGCGCCTCGACATCCGGGCGAACCGGGGTTTCGTGTGGTCGCAGCCACCGCAGCCCATAGGCCCGCCCGAGCAAGCACTTCAACCACATATTGCCAGTCTTTGGTGGGCCGGCAATGACAATTCTCACAGGGCAAACCCTCGTAGCCTGATCAGTTCAGGAGCCATCGTACCCAAGCGCGGTGACGTCTGCGGCGTAGCCCGCACGAAGCGTTTCCAGCATGACGGAGGGTAGTCGCTCCCGCCAGGCGCCCGGTGGCAACGAAGGCATGCGCCGGCCACGCCCTGGCCTGCTCACGACGACGTTCTCTGCCGGGCACAGGCTGACGGCGTGGCGAATCTGCTCGGCCGTGAGTGCTCCGAGCGCGAGTGACAAAGATGCCAGGACATTGGCCGGATCCGCGAGCAAGTCTTCGTAGCGGACGCAGCATCCGGAGAAGGCCCAGTCGCGCAGCGCCCCGACTTCTCTGGCAAAGCCAGAGGCCGCGTAGGCTTGCGCTGCTTCGCCATCAAGCTGCTCGCCCGCGAGAATGCTCCAGCCTTGGCCGGCGCGATCCTCTTCGCGGCCGCGGGCGGCCCGCTGCTGCGCAACATCGAAATTGGAGACGAAGAGGTCGAAAGGGTGGCGAATGACGCCGATGACGTGCACGCCAGCGCCCAGGGCGGGAGCCTGCAATGCCGCGAAGGGGAGGTCGCAGTTGCTGACGCTCATTTCCGGCAGTTCTTCCAGCCACGTGGAGACTGCGGTAAGGTCATCAGCCCCGGGCGCCGGAGCAGGGGGCGCCTTCAAATCGTAGGCCATGCTGAGCAGGCAACGAAGCTGGGAGCCGCCGGTCTTGCGCGGAGCCGATATGACTACGCGCATGTGGGAACCAACGCCGTACTCAAACGTCGTACCCGAACTGCTCCAGCACGTCACCGAACTCGCGATTCGCGACCTCCTGCATTTCAGGAGAGAGCGAGGTGCGCCACCGGCCCAGCGAATTGGAGACATTGCTGCTGGTAATGTGCTGCCGGGTCTCCGGGTTGTCGGCGGACGCGCGTTCCAGGATGCCCGCAATGGTCGCGTCTGTGGAATCGAGCTCCAGGTATGCGAAGACGCCCTGCAGCACCTGCTGCGGCTGCGCGATGAGATCCTCGTAGCGGATCAGGTGCGCCCGATCCTGGCGCTTCGGCCATGATCGGCTCAGGTTCTTGATCGTACTGTTGCGCAGGAAATGGGCGAACTCCTCATCTGTCTTGAGGTGCTCTGGCCCGAATGCGCGGCGCCCAAACTTCTTGTTGTAGGCGAGCATGGAGCTGAAGACATCCCGGAAGTCGCGAACGAGGAAGATTTCCTTCGCCTTGGGATACAGCTCCCAGACAAGCCAGGGCAGGTTGTCCGCGCGGTGCTTCTCGGCCATGTACTTGACGTTGGTCTGGCCCTGCCCGGCGGCGATACGCTTGTACGTCTCCTCGGCGTTGCGCTGACAGAAGCGGGCAAGGTCTTCGACGTAGTCCTTGCCCATCCACTCGATCAACCCTGGCGTCACCCCAATCGGCTCGGGATAGAACGGGTTGTAGCCCACGAAGAGCTTGTTGGTCTGGAAGCGGTCCGCCTGACCTGAGTGATGGGGATCACGTGGCTCAGACAGCGTCTTGAGCATGTGCCACCAGTAGCGAGCTGTGCGCAGCTCATACGGGTGCCAGCGATGGACGACAATTTCCGGATGCTCCGAGAGGAGACGCATCGTCCAGGTCGTGCCTGCCCGGCCCATGGTGGTCAGCATGATCGGCTGTAGGGTGGGCTCGAATCCGGACTGCACGGGCATGTGCCGCAGTGCAACTGACCCGAGCCGCACGCGAGTGCCGTCTGCCAGCTTCGCCCGGATCTGGAGCGTGGTCTCGGGCTCCAGGCCAACGACGCTTAGCCACGTGCGGAAGCCGGAAATCCCTGCGCCCGGCACGTCGGGGTAATCCCTGGCGACATCGGACCGCTGCTGATCGAGTGGCGCACGACGCAGCACCGTGCCGGCCTGGTGAAGCTCAACTTCCTCAACGGCCTGCCCATCGCCCAGGACCCAGCCAGCAAACTCGATATCGTAGACGTCGCGGCCACCGATACGAGGGGCATCGAGGTTGAAGGCGCGCAGCTTTCCCGGTTGCGGAGCGCCAATCTCCACGTCATCAATTTCGACCAGCGCCATTGACCGCGATCCCTTCCCATCCGCGTCGCTGCAGCGACATCACGTAACCAAACCGAACAACCGTGGCAGACCGGCAGGGCGGATGTCAAGGACGAGCAAAAAGTACGTACAGGTTCGTCCGCGATGCTAGCCGTGACTTGCTCATTTCCACGCGGGTTCCCAACCAAGCAACCTGGCGAGTCGCGCATTGTCTTCGGCAAACTCTCGGGTCAACTTTTCCCGCGTTGCCGCCTGCATCGGCGGGCCTGTCGTTGCGTTGTGCGTGGAAAAGGCGTCGCCGCGCAGTGGTTGAATGCCGAGGAAATCGGTAACGCGCCGCGTCGCCGCCGCAGGATCGCCATAAAGGTCCTCGCTTTGCGCGATGAGAAGCTGATTTTGCGGGAAGACCGTGAACCACCGCTCCAACTGCCGAGCGTAGCGGCCGCGCGCAACGTAGCTGGCACGCTTGTGGACATCGCTGGCGGGTAGTTCACCGCTCGCGAGCTGCTCCTCCAGTCCCCTCAGGCGCTCCGGCTCGGCGGCGATTGCCGCCTCAAAACTCAGGGATTCATGCCCCCGAGCGCGCTCGTGCAAGTAGTGCGAGTAGGCGCGATCGACCGGGTTGCGCAGGAGGACGATGATGCGAGCGTTGGGCGCAATTTCGTACAGGCGCTGCGGAGCACGTGGGTGAAAGAGCGCATACGGGGTGGCCTCACCCACGAGCGAGCCAGCCGGGATGGTTGCGGGAAACTGACCGATGTACCACTCAGCGCCGCGCTCGAAGCGGTCCGTCAGAAAGTGGATTTCCTTCTTCGCCGGCGTTTCGATGTCAGGATGGGCGCGCAGGTATGCATGGAGGGAGGTTGTGCCGCCGCGTTGCGTGCCGATGATGACGAAGTCAGGCGCCCTTACCGCCCGCATTTCAAGAGACGAGCCAGGTGGCGTCTCGTCCTCAATGGCTACGTGCAGATCGAGGAGTGGAACCATTTCGCCGGTGGCAAAAAGGCTGACGAGTTGGATTCGCGCGGTTGGTGACTCCGGGAGCGCGCACCAGAACGAGAACCCTGCGTTAGCCGAAGCTGCGGCCGGATAGTCCTTCACGACGTCAGGACGGGAAACGTGCAGTGGTTGCGGCTGCCCGCGTACCCCTTCGACTACAGGCAGGATCCCGTCAATCTGGTTACCGGCTGTTGGAATGACCCAGCCGTTGATCTCGAGGCCACGGCCCGGCGAGATAGTACCGGGCAATGGGGAATCCAACGCACCCGCAAGAATTGCAGGATGCGTCGGTGTTGGTTGGGCGGACACCACGCGCGTGACAGAGCGCGTGGCCAGTCCTGGCGCAATCATGCCGACTTTGGTGGCGCCGGGCGGTGGCGGACCCAGCTAATGCCCCACTTCTCTTCGAAGCGGCTCTTGTTTTTTTCCACCAGGCGCATGTAGTCGCCCGTTGGCAACAACTTCCCGATCGAGGCGTGATACGCATGGTGGACGTAAACCTCCGGCGTCCAGGCCACGTCGTAGCCGGCGGACTTGGCGCGGAGGGCGTAATCCTCGTCCTCGAACATGCCGACTTCGTATCGCTCGTCCAGCGGCCCAACCTTCTCGTAGAAGTTTCGCCGGAAGCCCGTGCAGAACATCATTGGCATGCGAATGGGATACCGCTTCCCGTCGTTTTGCCGGGACATGCGCCGCGCCTCAGCCTGATACTCGGCCCATGACTGGTAGCGAAGGTCGATCTGCGCCTCGTTGCAGGTGCGGTTCGTGGCCGGGCCGATGAGACCGAGTTCGTCGTCGGCCAGGTGCCGGGCAAGCCGCGTCAGCCAGCCTTTCGGCACCATCGTGTCATTGTTCAGCAGGAAGAGCAGATCACCGGTGGCTGCCGCGAGTGCCTGATTGTTGCCGGGGCCAAAGCCGGCGTTGTGATCATTGGCGATCACGCGCACGTGGCGCACGGTCTGCGCGATGCGCTCCATTTCCTGGCGCGTGCCATCCTGCGAGGCGTTATCGACGATGATCAATTCGTAGTTCGGGTACTCGGTATTCTCGAGAATGCTCGCCACGCACATTCGCGAGAACGCGAGGTTGTCATGCGTCAGCACAATGACGCTGGCGCGCGGCCACAACTCGCGGAACCGGCGATTGAGCACGCCCCAGCGGCTTGGCCAGGCCATCCTGGGCGGCAGCGCAACGCGGCCAACCTCTGGTGATTCCGGTTCCTCGATGTCGAAATCGATGACGAGGTCGGCGAGAGCCAGAGAGTCGGCATCGAGCGTGGCGGGTACTGCCACACGCCAGTTCCACTGCTCATGCATGGTCTGCACAAGATCAGCGGTGAGCGGCGCGAAGCTGACGACAATCGCGGCCTCGATGCCGTCTCGCTCCCGGGCCAATGTCAGGAAGTCCTGCAGGGCATCAGGCGGGTAGGGGAGGCGGTAGAGCAGCGGTGCTGTTGGCCGATGATCGGGCACCGGGTGGTCCCCGAGGTGGAACACCCGCTGGTCGTGCCGGGCAAACTCGGATGCGACGCGCGATTCCTGCTCCCGGGCTTCCAACCCGGCACCGAGAACGATGACATCGTACAGGGCAAGTTTTGAAGAAACAGGCGTGGCGAGGACGTGCTGCTCGGTTGCTACAGGCAGTTCAGGTTCGCGCGCCCGGTCACGGGCAGCGATAACCAGGTTGTCGTAGAGGAGCGGCCCGGGCGCGGCCTTCGGCTTCCGCCGGCCGCACGAGCAGCCTTCGTGCATGGGTTCAGTGTCTTCAAATGCGATGATCGGAACGGCCTGGCGAGTGGTGTCAATGGCCAATTGGCGCCTCCATGTTCAGGCGGGCATCTTCCCCTTGCCGCGTCAGGTTCGGATTGTAGTAGGGATCGTGGGCGATGACGCCCGCCCAACGCTCGCGCAGGTAGCCGATCTCGCTCGGGTGCGCGATGACGGTCTTGGTCACCGATTCGTGATGGTAGAGCGCGGCATGCGGCGTGTAGACGACCTCGAAGCCAGCCTCACGCGTGCGCAGGCAGAAGTCGGTGTCATTGAACGCAACGGGCAGGTTTTCGGCGTCGAGACCGCCTATCTCCTCGAAGACCGCGCGATCGATCAGGGCACAGGCAAAGGTCACCGCGCTGTAGTTGCGGACCGCGTCCGGGAGGTCGAAGTAGCCAGGTTCGTGGCCGGGAAGGCGCTTGAAAACGTGCACGGACCCGCCAAACGGGCCGAGAATCACCCCGGCGTGCTGGATCGTGTCATCCGGGTAGAGCAGTTTGGCCCCGACAATGCCCACCTCCGGGCGCTGTGCGTGTTCGACCATGGCGGTCAGCCAGTCCGGGTCGATAACCGTGATGTCGTCATTCAACATGAGGACAAGGGGAGTTTCCACATGCGGAATCGACGCGTTGATCAACGCCGAGTAGTTGAACGGCTTGCGGTCATCGACAATGCGCCGCACGTTCGGGTATTGCTGCGAGAGTTCAGCCACGAGATTCGCGACATCATCACCCTGCGAGTTATCGACCAGCAGAATGTCGAGGTTCGGGTAGCTGGTCTTCGTCAGGAGATCATCCAGGCACGGGCGCAGGAGAGTGAGCTTTCCACCAGTGGGAATGACCGCCGTGACGCCGGGCAGGTCCGGTATGTCGTAGCGCACCCGCCAAACGCCCGGATGGAGTCCTGGGGTCACCTCGGCCTTGACCCGGCGACGGGCGAGCGCAGCGGTGACCGCCTGCCGGTCAGAGTCAGTCCACTCATTCAGATGCCACGCCTCGTCGCGCGACGGAGCGCGCCGGTGCTCAGTTGCCAGGATGCCCGGTACGTGCAGGACTTCCGCCGAATCGTCGGTCAGTCGCAGCACCAGATCGCGGACAGCAGCGGGCCCCTGTCCGTCGCGCAACCCTCCGACGTCGAGCACGGATTGCCGGCGAAGCAGAAGCAACGGCCCCAGGTAGTCCATGGCCAGGTAGAGGTCCGGCGACCAGTCGGGCTTGAGGAACGGATTCCACCGCGCCCCGGTGGCGGTGTCCAGATAGTCATGGTCAGTGTACAGCACTCGCGCATCAGGGTGAGCGGCAATAGCGATCCGGGCCCGTGCAAGGGCGTCTGGAGACAGGCGGATACCCGGCTGAAGTATGGCGACCCAATCGGCCTCGGACTGGGCAATCGCCTCGTTCAGTTGAGCGGTTGTTGAAGTTTCGGCTCCCGGCAGGTACCTCATGCGCTCACCTGCAGAAGCGATGGCCTCGGCCGCGGCAAGCATTTCCGGGGACACGTCCCCGGAGCCAACGAGCGTCAGCCGCCACCGGTCATCAACCAGGTCCTGCATTGACATGACAAACTGTTCGATGGTTGCGGGTTGCGCTCCCGCAAGCGGGGTGAGCAGTTCCAGGGCGATTTCGCGCGATGCCGCGGACTCTTCGACCGGCGTTGCGAACAGCGCCTGTTTGTCGAGCCACTGCCGGTAGTGGCGATTCAGAACCGGGAGGCCGCCATCGACGGCATCGGTGCCCTCGACCTCGATCCGCTGGTTGAGCTCGAGTGTCTTGCCATCATTGGACGTGATGCGCACGAGCAGTTCGTGGTTGCCCGGTTCCAGCCCGTGCATTGGGATAGAGCCCGAGAACCCACAGTGGTCGGCGTTCGGGTACTGCCGGCGCCGCTTGCCGATGTCTGGCCGGAGGGCGCCGTAGTCGATGCGCCCGCGGGGCTGACCGTCGATTAATGGTTCGATGGAGCGGATCCCCGGAGGCGCCATCACCCAGCCCGAGACGATGGCAACTTCGCGCGGGATGAACAGTGCCCCACGCACCGGGAGATCGATGCGGCCAATGACACGACCCGTTTCGAAGGCGTGGTTGTCGACTTCAAACGTCGTCGTGAGTTCCGCGTGGTCGGTGTCATTCGCCCAGATGCGAACGATGCAGTCGTGAAACCCATCCCCCAGGTCGCTGACGGGAATCTCACCCGTGAAGCCGCATTGCGCGCCAGCGGGGAAGCCGGGATGCAGGGCCGCGGCATCGAGTCGCAATTCTCCGTACTCGACCACGCCGCGCGGCTCGCCGTTGATGATGGCCTCCACCCGCGCGGTGCCTGAGTCGGTCAGGGTCCAGCCGGTGACGATCAGGTAGCCGTCTGTGACGACATCGGGCAAACGCCCTGGGGATTCCACGATGCCGATGATGCGGCTGGGCGATCGGGGCTCCTCAGTGGGGACGTCTTCGACTTGCGCCGAAAGAGACTCAGCGGCCTCAGCCTTGTCCCCCTCTGGCGCAGTCGCGCCAGTGCCGGGGGCACCTGTGGCCGCGTCCTCGCGGGCAGCTTGCTCTGCGGATAGTGCGTCAGTCGCGTCCGCCTGCTGCTCAGGCTGTGGGGTGAGTTTCCTCAATTGCTCCTGCAGACCGGCAACGGCCTGCTCAAGTGCGCGCGCACGCTGCTCGGCCGCAAGCATGCGTGACTCCGCCTCAGCCACCCGCACATTGAGCACAATGTTGTTGCGGAGCAGGATCATGACTTGCCGGGCGCGGTCGTAAAGCAGGCGGTCGGCAACCCGCTCCTCTTCGCCATCGCTGATGCCGGCCAGATGGGGGGAAACGCTGATCTGGATCGGGTGACGAGCGCCGTAGACAATATCGAAGAGGCCGTCGTCGACGTAGTAGCCAATGTCGTCGGGAACGATCTTGTCGCGCCACCGCGAACCGAAGAGCGCGCGGTTGTCTCGCTCTACCTGTGAGAGCAGGTCGCGCGTTGCGGATTCAAAGTGATAGACGACGCTCTCGGCGCAGTACCAGACCTCGTACCCGGCCAGACCTGCCCGCACGCAGAAGTCGACATCCTCCCAGCCGTTCTTGTACGAGAGGTCCAGCCCGCCCAACTCATTCCAGATCTCGCGTCTGAACAGTGAACAGGCAGCGGTAACGACCTGGAAGCGGCGCGAAGTGTTGGTGGCCGGGTGATCCTTGGGAAACCCGGCGTAGATGTGGTGGGGTTCCCGGTCGATGCCGAAGCTGACCCCGGCGTGTTGGACCGTGTCATTCGGGAAGAGCAGCTTGGCTCCAACGACGGCGGCCGCCGGATGATCGAGTGCGAACTGGACGAGCGCTTCCTGCCAGCCTTCGAGCGGGATAGTGTCGTTGTTGAGCAG
>JALYWD010000284.1 GCA_030852885.1 Chloroflexota bacterium
GCATCTTCTACGTGGTTGAGCGGCAGCCCTACCCTGCCAGCACCCAGCCGGCCGCCTATATGATCCCGGTAACCCAGATCGCCAACGCTCGGGTGCAGCGCATGGTACCCGCCACGCAGGAGCTGACCGCCGAGACGCCCGATGGAGTTCCAGTCGCTCCATAGCGTTGAGACGTATCGCTGTGGCTCAGAGGCGTGGGCATTGACGGAGAGCGAACATGGATGAGATGCCGGAGACTGGCAAGCGGCCAACCATCGTCTGCCTGTGCGGTTCGACCCGCTTCTGGCAGGAGTTCCAGCGGGTCAGCCTGGAGGAGTCGCTGGCTGGCCGCATCGTGCTCTCGCTCGGGTCGGTCGTCGGCTCGGATGACGACCTCTTCGGCCACCTGCCCCCGGCGGAGCTGGCCCGGGTGAAGGCCCAACTCGATGACCTGCACCTGGAGAAGGTGAAGCTGGCCGACGAGGTTCTCATCCTCAATGTCGGTGGCTACATCGGTGAATCCACACGCCGGGAACGCGACTACGCGCTCCGGCTCGGCAAGCGCGTGCGCTACCTGGAGCCGATTGATGCCTGACCACGCGGCTCACGGCTCCCGGGTCAGCGGCGCTCCGGCCTGCTCCAGCAAGCCCGCGGCGTCCATCTCGGTCTGAAACTCGACGATCTTTCCGCACTGGACGGTAAAGAACGAGATGCCCGTGTACTCCACCGGGTTCCCGGTCGCGGCGAAGCCGAGAAGATCGCCATCCTGCGTCCCGTGGATCGTCCACCGCGCGGCCGCCTGGTCCCCCTGGACGACTGTCTCGTCAAACGTCCATTCCAGGTCTGGCAGCGCGGTCAGAAAGCCGCTGATCTGCGTCCCGCCAGCGGCGATCCCGATGGCGTCTGGCCCGTTCGCCGCTCCGTGCAGATACCCCTCTGCAACGATCTCCGGCAGAGCATCGATGTTCCCTGCGTTGTAGACGTCGGCCCGGAGCCTGTTGACAACGGCGAGTACCTCCTCAGGGCTCTGCGGGGCACAGCTTGCGCTATCACTCGTTACGTCCAGGGTGGCAGCGGGAGCTGCCGGCGCACTGGCCATCAGCGCGGCAGGGCCCTCCGCGGCGAGGGTGCCGAACTGCCGGAGCCGGTCGAGCTGATTCACCTCGGCCCACATTTCGGTGATCTGCCCGCACTTCACGTGCGCGAAGGCGCTGTGATTCCAGGTGATGGTGTTGCCGGTCGGCTCCAGGCCGCGAAACTCCCCGCTGTGCACCCCCTCGACGAGGTAGCGCACAGCGACGGTATCCCCGCTGGCGACCGACGTGAGGAAGCCATACTGGATCCCGGGCAAGCCGGTCAGCGCCTCACCGTAGATCCGCTTCAGCGCCTCGAGCCCGCTTTCATCGCCAACGGTCGCCCCGGCGTAGACGACATCGGGGGTCACGACCTCATCGAATACGTCAAGGTTCCCCGTGTTGACCCCCTCTTCGAAGAAGCGCCGCACAACCGCGACATTTGCCTCCGGTGTCGCGGCAGCACACTCCTCCGCTGGCGTTGCCTCCTGGGCCAGGCCGACGGGTGAGGCCGATCCCATAGTCCCAAGGAGTATCCCGAGGCCCACCAGGAGCCGAGCTGCGGAATGCCTGTTCATGCGTCTCCTCATTCGTCTCACCGTCCCACCAACGAGATCAGGCCCCAGCATCGGCCAGCGCGGTCACCAGGAACATCTTGTAATCGCTGGAATCCGATTGCCGTTCGACCTTGAACGATTTTCCGTCTTCCCAATCCAGTTGGTAGCTGTCCCCGACATCGAGGCTATGAAACGACATGGTCGTGCTACGGACAATGGCGCGGCTGGCGTGGGGGTTCGAACCATCAGCATTGAGGACATTCTGGGCCTTGTCATAGTCCGCTGAAGGATCGCCAAAAGGATAATTCGCTGCCTGGAAATAGAGTTTGTCTGTCCACCCTGGCCAATCGATAACGAGTGTGACTGCGGATTCGTCATTGCCATCCGGCTCAGTGACGGACAGGATGGTAGTCGGGTCGCTCGGACCGAAGACGAAATCTACATTGCCATTCACACCATAGACCCGAATGTAATAAATTAGGGAGTTCTGGTGAGAGTACGCGACTGACGTACCCAGGCCGAAAAAGCCTCCGAGGCCGCCGCCGCCATTGTTGTTGGTGTTGTCATTCTGGTTGTTGTTATTGTTGCTCTTCTGGTTGTTGTCCTGATTCTCCTGGTTCTTGTTGCGTTGCTTGCGGTTGCGCCGCTTGCTGCGGGCTTGCAGGTGCTCGTGCGGGCGCTTGCCCGCCTGCGCCCCCTGCCCTACCACCGCGAGCAGGCCGCTCGCTCCACCCACTCCAAGCAGGCGCAGGATCCTGCGGCGGGAGTTGCCCGCGGCCAGGCTGCGGCTGATCTGATCCATGCGGCCCTGATCCATGTTCTTGCTCCGTGTGCGTGTCGCGCCACCACATGACGCCGATGACGTCACCCGGATGACCCATCACCGTGGATGGGACCTGTTCCGCAGTATGGGTAGGCGATGTCAGGAGCGCATCTATCGAAAGGAGTATTTCATGGGATATCTGCCGGGCCTGCGGAACCCTGCGTCGCCGGTCGCGCGGCGCAGGGGCACCGAAGCTCAGCGCGCGGAGAAGCCGGCGAAGGGCGTGAGGTAGACCGGGTTGCAGCCGCTGATCGAGTTCCGGATCTCTTCTCCGGGTGACCCCAGGACAGTGATGCGCCCACAGATCATCGCGTCCTCGGCGCGCTCCTGGAACCGCTCGCTGAAGGCGGCCTGGTGCGCCAGCACCGCCGCCTCATCGGCGTAGCGCTCGTAGAAGGTGATCGTCTGGCCGTCCTCACTCAGATACAAGGCGTAGCTGAGCGTTCCCGCTTCGTTCCGGGCGGAGGCCTCCATCTCCTCCAGCAACGCGCGCACGCTCTCCACGCCGCCCTCCTTGACCGTCCACTCCGGCATCCAGGCGATTTCCGTCCCCACAGGGCTTGCCTCAGTCGCAGGCGAGGCGGCCGGCGTGGCGTCCTGGGCTTGCGCGCCACCGCTCAGCGCCAGGGCAGAGGCCCCAGCAGCAGCAGCGAGGCCACGCAAGGTTTGCCGCCGCGACCGGTTTTGTCCAAAGCTGCGTACCAGGCCATCAAACTGTCCGGAATCCATAGCCATGCCCTCCCTGCGCTGCGCCGGAGAGCACACACGCCCCCGGCCTGGAGAAACCTCCACGGTAGTGTCTCACCCAGGCCATGATCCCTCGGCTACCCTCGTCATGACATGACGTCGGCACGCTGCTGACGTGGCCAGGAACGATCGGCGAGAGGACGCGCGAATGTCAGGAGAAGTCATCGCCATTCACATTACGGACAGCGCGGGCCACCCGATGCGCGGCCTGGAGAGCGCCGTGGCGTATGCCGGCGAAGGGCTGGCAGGCGACCGCTATCGCAACGGCGTTGGCTTCTACTCCCAAACGCCGACCGACCCCGGCGCGCGCGAACTGACGCTGATCGCGGAGGAAGCGCTGGCGGAGGTGACCGCCGAGACGGGCATCCCGGTGCCGTTCCACGAGCACCGGCGCAACATCACCACGCGCGGCATCGATGTCGATGCCCTGCTGGGTCAGCAGTTCCGGATTGGCGACGTGATCTGCGAAGGCGTGCGCGCCTGCCCGCCCTGCAACCACCTGGACGAGCTCACGGGCAAGCCGCTGCTGAAGCCCCTGGCTCGGCGCGGCGGACTGCGCGCCCGCATCGTCACCGGCGGCG
>JALYWD010000295.1 GCA_030852885.1 Chloroflexota bacterium
TCGGGTCAGCAAGCGCGGCGAAGACTGCGTCGGGAGCCTCCATCATGAGCGCGTGGCCAGATACTGCGCCAGCTCGCCAGGCTCACGTTGCCAACCGCGCATATCGCTCTCATGGCTGCCGCTTTGGATCTGATCAGGCCGGGTCAGCACAGTCCAGACGCCCGCTGGCGGCACCTGCAAAATGCGGTCGGGTTCAATCGAGTCAGGGAGTTCCACCACCACCTCCCGGCATCATCCTGCAACTCAAAAGTTGCACATTCGCGCTGAATTTTGCTATGCTGCAACCAATGGGTTGCAGTAGCAACGCACTGTACCATCCGGAAGCCCTCAGGTTGTAACCATGCGAATGGAAGGAGAAGTTGAGTGGCAGCGCACAAAGTGGTCTCACATGACGAATGGGTGACGGCGCGCAAGAAGCACCTCCGCAAGGAGAAAGAGTTCACGCACATGCGCGACCAGTTGAGTCGCGAGCGCCGTGAGCTGCCGTGGGAGCTCGTCGACAAGGACTACATCTTCGAGAGCGAGCGGGGCAAGGCCTCACTGCGCGACCTCTTCGAGGGACGTAGCCAGCTCGTGATTTATCACGCCATGTTCAATCCAGACACCGCCGAGCCTCATACGAGCTGGACGGCCGACGCGGCGTGCTACGCGTGCTCCTGGTGGATGGACAATTTCAACGGCATCACCGTTCACCTGAACCACCGCGACATCACGATCGCGGCCGTATCGATCGCTCCATATCCGGCGATTGCGCCGTACAAGCAACGGATGGGCTGGGGTTTCCCGTGGTACTCATCCGCCGGAAGCGATTTCAACTTCGACTATGGCGTGTCGTTCACGCCCGAGGAAGTGAAGGCGGGCAAAGGTCAGTACAACTACCAGGAGAGCCCCATCGGCGGATCGGAGTCGCCGGGTGTCAGCGTCTTTCTGAGCGAAGGCGACGATATCTATCACACCTACTCCACCTACACGCGCGGACTGGACATGCTCAACGTCGCCTACCACTACATCGACCTGACGCCGAAGGGACGGGCCGAGGGTCCGGACGGATTGGCCGAGTGGGTTCGCCGCCACGACGAGTACCCCGACTGATGTCACCCGCTCATGTGCTCTCCTCGGTTGGCCTGATCAAGACCTCGCGGCGCCGCGGATTCTGTCCGGCCTGCCGCCTCTTCCAGTCCGGTGATGGCCACCAGGAAGTTACGGCCCCTGCCCTGATCGCGCTCGCATTTCTCATTGTCTCGGCCCTCGCGTGGGTCGTAACGATCCAGCGAATGGGGACCATGGACGACGGGACCATGGAAGACACGGCCATGGGGGATATGCCGATGGCCGACATGGCTGCAGGTCTCGGCTCGTTCGGCTCGTTCACCGCGACCTGGACCGTGATGATGACTGCGATGATGCTCCCCTCGGCGATGCCGCTCCTGTTCGATTTCGCGCGGAATTCGGAGCGTCGGCGCGGCTGGCGGACCGCTACCGCCGTGCTCGGCGCCACCTATCTCGGCATGTGGTTGGCATTTGGTGTCATCTGCTACCTGCTCTACACCGCCGTCGGGATGCCGTGGTCCAACCAGGGACTGATCGGGGGAGTCGCGCTTGTCGTTGCCGGCCTGTACGCATTGACTCCCGTCAAGCGGGCGAGTGAGGCGTTGTGCCGCGAGCGATGCGCGCTGCACGGCCCCCTGCCATTCAACCTGATCCGCAGTGCAGTTGTGGCAGGAGTCCGGTACGGGATGAGCTGCCTCGGATGCAGCGCCGGGCTGATGGTGGCGATGGTGCTCATTGGAATGGCCAACCTCGCCTGGATGATCGTGCTCGCGGCGATCGTCCTGGTGTACAAGCTAGCGCCCGCCCCATCTTCACGCACGATGCTGGCGATGTCGGGCGCGCTGGTCGCTCTGGGAGTGTTTTACTCCGTGGTCGGGTAGGTCGATTCCCGCATCCGCTTCTTCGACGCCGGCTGCCTGCCCCTGGCGCAACTCGAGTGCCCGCCCAGGCAGGTCGGCGGACCCTCAAATGTGCAGGTGCGCAATGAGCCTTTGATCGATCGGCGCGAGAATGGGTCGGCCGGCGACGGTGCGTGGCTGCCCCCGACACACCGCGCCAGCCGATTGCCAGCGCCTTGGCTCCGACGCCAGGAGTTCGTGTCTCTCGTGGGACCGCGAAATCCACGATTCCTACCATGGACGGAACTGCATCCAGGCGCAATCACAAACCGACCCAATCTCCGGAAACACCTTGGTGCAATTCCGCGGTACGACCGTATGGACCTGGTAGCGCTCGTTAGAGCGAAACCGCGCCAAAATGGGGGTCCCAAGAGGCGAACGCGGTAGAATTCCACAGTTATGGGCGAAGAGTAAGCCACGGCAAGGATTTCCCAATTGGTCGAGAACCCATCCGCCGATGCTGAATCGTTTCTCTGGTGGAAACGCGGCGTCATTTACCAGATTTACCCCCGCAGTTTCCAGGACACCAACAGCGACGGCACCGGCGATCTGCGCGGGATCATCGAGCGGCTCGACTACCTCTCCTGGCTTGGCATCGATGCCTTCTGGATGTCGCCCTTCTACCC
>JALYWD010000300.1 GCA_030852885.1 Chloroflexota bacterium
GGGCTCGTCTCCGTGCCGCTGCGCGTGGAGGACCTCGCGGCGTTCGATCCCGAGACCGCAACGCCCAAAGTCGTAGCCGAAGCCTGGGAAGCCTTGCCGGTACCGGACTATCCGCTGCAGCAGGTGCGCGACGCCATCACGGCCTGGGAGGCCGATGGTTGCTAACCGCGCTCCGGGTCACGCGCTGGCATCTTCGTCTCGCACCACCGTCACGTCCTGCAAACGCAGCCAGACATCGCGCTGCTCCTTGTCGAGCAGCGTGAGGCGGCCCATGCCGCTGGAGGTTACCTTTATCGGCGTGCCGTCAACATCCACCGTCAGGCGCACCGTTGGCCCCTCGAAGACGATCTGATCGACCTTACCCCGCACCACGTTTGGTGTTCCCTCGGGCCATGGCTCCGCAAACACCTCGATGTTTTCCGGCCGTACAAAGACCAGCACCTGGTCGCCTGGCCGCACCCCGCCAGGGTCCAGCCCGCGCAGGGTCATGCCGCCCGCGCGCACATCGACCAGGCGCGGCTCACCAGGTGCAGCCGGAGCCGCCGCGAGCACTGTGCCCGGGACAGCGTTGTTGTCACCCACGAAATTGGCGACAAACTCCGTCTGGGGCCGCAGGTAGATATCGAGCTGCGTCCCGGCCTGCTCGATCCTGCCGCCGTTCATGACGAAGATGCGGTCCGAAATCGCGAACGCTTCGGACTGATCGTGCGTCACGTAGATCGCCGTTTTCCTGGTCCGCCGCTGCAGGTCAAGGATCGAGTATTTCAGCGAGTCACGCAGGTTGCGATCAAGCGCGGAGAGCGGCTCATCGAAGAGCAGCACGCGCGGATCAGTCGCGAGCATGCGTGCGAGGGCGACCCGCTGCTGCTGACCGCCGGACAACTGCGCGGGCAGGCGGTCGGCGTAGTCGGACAGCTCGACCATCTCCAGCATGGAGCGCACGCGCTCCTGCGTCTGGGCCTTCGGCTCGCCCTTGACTTCCAGGCCGAACGCGACGTTCCGGGCCACCGAGAGGTGTGGAAAGAGCGCGTGGCTCTGGAAGGCCAGGCCGATATTCCGCTTGTGCGACGGCACATTGTTCATCACCTGGCCGTCAAAGCGAATCTGCCCCGCCGTGGGGTCAACAAGACCGGCCACCATCCGCAAAGTCGTGGTCTTGCCGCAGCCTGATGGCCCCAGCAAGGTGATGAACTCGCCGTCCACGATATCCGCGTTGAAATCGTCAACCGCGGTCGTTGCGCCGAACTTCTTGCTCACGTGGTCGAGTTGCACTCGCGTCATGCCGGCTCCCGAAAGCGTGCGACAGGGTTCTCTGCCTAGATGAGGTACGTGCCCTTCAGATAGCGTGAGCCGAAGAAGTGAAAGAAGGTCAGCACCACGAGGAACGAGACGAGCTGCATGGTGGTCGCCAGGGCAGCGGTTGACGGCTGGAAACCCGCCGTTCGCGTCAGGTTGTAGACGCGCAACGCGGCAGTCGTCGTGCCCGGACCTGCCACGAAGAGCGTCACCAGGAACTCGTTGAAGACGATCACGAACGTGAGCAGGATCCCGGCGCTGATGCCGGGGCCCAGGAGCGGCAACTCCACGCGCCAGAACGTCTGCATCCGGGTCGCGCCGAGCGTTCGCGCCGCTTCCTCGAAGACCATGGGCAGGTCACGCAACGCCACAATGATCGGCACCAGCATCAACGGAAACGTGCCCACGACATAGGCGGCAATCAGACCAGTCATCGTTTGCGGAATGCGGAAGAGGAACGCGAAGGCAATCACCAGACTGATGCCCATGACGGCAGCCGGGGTGTAGAGCGAGAGATTCAGCGCGGAGAGCACAAAACTCTTCCCAGGAATTGGGTAGCGCACGATGGCATAGGCCGCAGGCACGGAAATGAGCAGGTTGATGACAATCGTCAGGATCGTCGTCTCGAACGAGAGGAGCAGGTTGTCACGGAAGCTGCCGAAGACGTACTGGTAGGCACTGAGCGTCCACTCGCCCTGTGGGGTACGCAGGGAATACGTCAACGTGGCCAGGAACGGCAGGGCGAATACCGCCATCCAGGCCCAGATGTAGCCATGCGCCAGCGCGTTCCCCAACACGCGTATCCCAGAGCGCCCCGGCGATCCGGGGACTGTCGTTGCAGCCTCGGCTGCCAGGGTGGCCATGCGCCCGTTCCTCCTTATGCGCCAAGCGCGCCGCGCGAGAAGCGCAGCGAGACCCAGGTGACAGCGAAGGCCATCGCCATCAGGATCACGCCAAGCGCCGCCGCCAGGCCATAGTTGAACTGCACGAGCCCCTTGAAATACATCTGGAGTGAGATGACCGACTGCTCCCTGGGCGAGCCGAGCAACTGGGGCTGCGCAAACACGCCGAGATTCCAGCCAAAGCACATCAGGAATCCGGCCACGATGCCGCTCCAACTCAGGGGGAACAGCACCCGTGTGAAGATCTGCCACGGCCTGGCGCCCAGCGTGCGCGCCGCTTCCTCGAGCATCGGATCGACGTTGGAGAGCGCGGCGCCGATGTTCATGACCATGAACGGGAACGTAAAGACCGCCATGGAGAAGAGGACTGCTCCGGTCGAAAAGAGAAAGTTCGCGGCGTTGATGCCCAGGAGGGCGAACACTCCTCCAAGCGGGCCTGTTGGCAACAGGACATAGAACAGGCCAAACGCCAGGTAGAGCGGACCGAACAGCGGAAACGTCATCAGGGTCCGGACCAGCTCCCGGTAGCGAATCTTGCGGATCAGGATGTAGGCGAATGGATAGCCAAAGAGCAGGCAAAGTAGCGTTGCCGCTGCTGCGAGATAGACCGTTTCGCCGATAGCCGGCACGTACCGGCTGAAGACTTCCCGGTAATTGTCAATCGTGTACTGGGCTTCAAAGAAGAACGAAGAATCATTCGTCAGGCTGATCTGAAACAGGTAGATCAGCGGAATCAGGGAGAACAGGATCGCCACGAGCACCGCGGGGAACAGCAGCATCAGGCCACGGGCGCGCGGCGTCGCCCAGAATCGGCGTGGCCGCTCTTCGGCGATCTCGTACTCGAGTGCAACCTCTGCAGGTGCGTGGGTCATGGCGACTCAGGACCTTGCTTTACAGGCGCCGTGGCGGGATGCATCCC
>JALYWD010000337.1 GCA_030852885.1 Chloroflexota bacterium
GTGCGGCGGTGCAGGGGCAGGCGCTGGCGCACCTCCAGCGTGCCGGCGAAGAGGCGCAGGTAGGTCAGCTTCTCGCCGGAGGGGCGATGCGCGATCTTGAAGACCTCGCCGGTGAGGGGCGCGGCGGCGTCAGCCGGCGCTGCCGGCAGCCACTCCCGGATGCCCTCCAGCAGTTCCGGGATGCCTGCGCCGGAGATGGCGGAGCCGAAGAAGACGGGCGTGATCTCGCCGTGCGCGACCTGCTGCCGCAGGGCGTCATGCAGATAGTCAGCGCTCAGCACGCCGTCCTGGCGCTCGTAGGCCGCGATCACCTCGTCACTGGTGGCAGCCATCAGGTCGATGCAGCGGGCCTGCCACGCCGGGTCGTGCAGATCACCAGGGATGACGCGGTGCTCGGGTGTCCCCAGCGCATCGACGCCATTCATGGGCAGCACGCGCATCCGCAGCGCCTGCGCGAGGTGTGCCAGCAGCGCATCGTCCCGCGCGCCAACGCGGTCGATCTTGTTGATGAAGATCAGCCGGGGGATCCCGGCCGCCTGCAGGGCGTGCGCCAGCCGCCGCGTTTGCGGCTGCACCCCTTCCACGGCGGAGACGACCAGGATCACGGCGTCGAGGACCCGCAGGGAGCGCTCCACCTCGGCGATGAAGTCCGGGTGGCCGGGCGTATCGATGAGATTGACGGCCAAATCACCCAGGGTGAACGAGACAACGGCGGACTGGATGGTGATGCCGCGCGCCCGCTCAAGCTCGAGGGTATCAGTCTGGGTGGTGCCGGTATCGACGCTGCCAACCCGGCGGATGACGCCGGTCGCGAAGAGGAGGCGTTCGGCCAGGCTGGTTTTGCCCGCATCGACGTGGGCCAGGATGCCCAGGTTGAGAAACTGAAAAGACATGCAACGGCGCCTTCCAGAGGAGGCATCCACCGGGAACGATGGACGCGTTCGCAAGGGTCAGGGGGATGGGCATCCCTGTCCCGCGAACGAGGCACGCGTTGGGTATCGGGTGAGGCTAGATCCTGTGGGCGGCCTGGCTCGTCAGGGAAGAGATGTGGAAGGTGATCCGCCGCATGGTGCTCCTGCTTCCCTGGCAACGCCCACACAACGCCCGGCTGGCGCTGCGCAACGGCCGGGAGTGTAGACCAGGCCGGGAATCTCCTGCACCGCTGGGTATCACGGAGATGACCTGTCTGGTCCGGAGGCGCTGCTGACCCGTGCTACCGTTGCCGCATGATGCGGCGCGGCTCCATGTGCAGCGGCTGCGCCTGAGACGGTATGTAGGCGCGCACTCAGGGGACCCCATGACCAAGAACTACGCCAAGTACAGCTTCTGGCTGGAAACCTGCGGCGATGACCTCACGCCGCGCCCGGCCCTGGATGGCTCAACCGAGGTCGATGTCGCCATCATGGGCGCGGGATTCACCGGGTTGTGGACGGCGTACCACCTGCTCAAGCGCGATCCCTCGCTGAACGTGCTGGTGGTGGAGAAGGAGATCGCCGGGTTCGGGGCATCCGGGCGCAACGGCGGTTGGTGCTTCTCCGGCTTCCCCGTGCTGCCGCGTGAGCTGATCACCCGCCACGGGCGGGAGATGGCGCGCCAGGTTTCGCTGGCCATGGCCGACTCCGTGGACAACGTCGGCCAGGTCTGTGCGGCGGAGGGCATCGACGCCCACTACGCGCACGGCGGTGAACTGGAAGTCGCCCGCGCTGCCTACGATCTGCCGAAGCTACAAAACATGTACGACGAGTACGCGGCCATCGGGCTGGAAGACCGCGTGCAACTGCTCGATGCATCCCAGACGGCGGATCGTATCAAGATCGCCGGCGCGGTCGGCTCCTTCTGGAACAGGGACGGCGCGGCCGTGCAGCCGGCCCGCCTGGTGCGTGGCCTGGCGCGCGCGGTGGAGCGCCACGGCGGGCGCATCGTCGAACAGACAGCCGTGACCGACTACGCCGGCGGAGGCAAGCCCGTCCTGCACACTGACCGGGGCGATGTCCGCGCGCGGCGCGCGATTGTGCTAGCAGGCGAGGCGTACCTCTCACAGCTCCGCAAGCTGCGCCGCCACGTCATCCCGATGACCTCGCACATGG
>JALYWD010000369.1 GCA_030852885.1 Chloroflexota bacterium
CCCATTCGGTGAGTAGCCGCTCCAGGGATTCCTGGGTGCGGCGAGCGATCTGGTAGGCTGGAAAATCTGCCGGCTGTGGTTCGTAAATATCCGTGGCTAACTGATCGGTTTGATCCCACTCGGCAAACGTGCTGATGCCGCTTTGCACGGCCGCCATCATGGCAGCGCCACGGGCCGTCGTTTCGCTACCGGGATGGCCGGGAATCAGTGAGTGGCCCAGGACATCCGCGATGATTTGCAGCCAGGCCGGGGAATCGACGACTGCGCCACCATTGACGAGAATCTGGAACTCGTCGTCCGCGAGCGGCGCCAGGTGGTCGTAGATGGCCGCCAGGCGGTACGCGACCGCTTCCATTCCGGCTCGCAGAAGATCGGCGGGCGTCGTGGCCTGGGTCAAGCCGAAGAAAACGGCGGTGGCATTGTCATGCCAGGAGGGTGAGCGCTCGCCGGCCAGGAAGGGGAGCATGGTCACCCCGGAGGCGGCTGCGGGCAGGGCCGCTGCTGCGGCCATTGCTTCGCTGTCGAGCGGCGAGTTCGTGGTCTCGCGCAGCCAGCGCAGGAAATTGCCACCGTTGGAGAGCGCACCGCCCAGGACGGCAGATTCGGCATCGAGCCGGTAGGCCCACAACCCGTGCGGCACGTCCCACGCCGTCCCTTGTGCGCGGGGCAGGATCATGCGCATGGCGGCAGACGTACCGACGGTCAGCGCCATGCGCCCCGGCCCAATGGCGTTGCACCCGACGTTGGCGCAGGCGCCGTCACCCAGGGCGGGATACCACCGCGCCCCACTTAAGGCTGGCCAGCGCTGTGCGTACTCGGGGAGAAGTGTCCCAGGAGGATCCAGATCGACCAGCGGCGAAAGGTTGTGCGGCTCGAGGCCAAAGAGCTGCAGCAGTTCATGATCCCACTCAAGGCGGTGGACATCGAGCATCCCGGTGCCCGAGGCCATGCAGAGGGTCACGGCGGCAGCGGCTGGCTCACAGAGGCGGCCCAGGGCGTACTCTGGAAACGAGACCCAGCGCGCGACGCTCTCGACCATCTCTGGCTCAGTGCGCTGCAACCAGCGCAGCTTGGCCGGCCAGTAGGAGGGGTGCAGGCGGCACCCGGTGCGCTGCCAGATGGCGTGCGCATCCAGGTCTTCACGTAGCGTGAGCGCATCCTGGGCTGAGCGAGTATCGGCCCAGTAGTAGACCGGGGTGCAGGGCTTCCCCCCTTGATCGAGACCGAGCAGGCTGTGCCAGAAGGACGTCGTGCCCACAGCCGCGACCTGGGCAAGTACGGCCTCCGATGACTGCCAGAGGCGGTCGATGGTCTCGATCGTCAGCTCGAGCAGCGCGTCCGCGTCAAAGGTGGCGCCACCATCAGGCGTCGTCTCGATGCGGTAGGGCAACTGTTCCTCGGCGCCCTCAACCGCGTTACCGCGCTGGTCGAAGACGAGTGCCCGCACCGATGAGGTGCCAGCGTCAATGGCCAGGATGAACGGCGCGCGCGCTTCGGTTACGGGAACAACGGGCATGCAAACTCCCCGGGCGGCTGGCGTCTCTGCCTCTGGGAGCGAGTATATCCACGGCCGTTGACTGGAATGGGCCGTCAAACGGTGAGTAGAATCCCGGAATCAATCAGCCGTCGCGGAAAGGCATGGCGTGGAACTCAGGTCGGATGTGCGGGCGTTTCTGGACGAACCGCGTTTTGGCGTGCTTGCGACGATCAATGGCGATGGTAGCCCGCAGCAAACGGTGATGTGGTACCAGTTCCGCGGCGACACGGTGATGATGAACACCGCGCGCGGGCGCAAGAAGGACCGTAACCTCCTGCGCGATGGCCGCGCCTCCCTCTGCATCGAGGAGGGCGAGCGGTACGTCACGCTTGATGGCACGATCACGTTGTATGAAGACCAGGAGATTGCACAGGCAGACGTCGCCACTCTCGCTCACCGCTACCACGAGCCAGCGGAAGCAGAGCAGATGATCCTCACTGGCTTCCAGACACAGGAGCGGGTCTCACTTGTCCTCAACGTCTCGCGCGTCGAGACGCATGGCTTCGACGGCGAGGAATAGGCGCGTGATCGTCGTTCTCGCGGGTGGAGTAGGTGGCGCCAGGATGGCGCACGGCCTGCAGCAGGTGGCGCCGCCGGGCCAGCTGACGGCAGTCGTGAACACCGCCGATGATTTCACCCACTACGGCCTGCACATATCTCCCGACCTCGATACGGTCATGTACACCCTGGGCGGTATCGCCGATCCCGTCAATGGCTGGGGTGTGGCCGGAGACACGCGGCGGACACTAAATGCCATTTCCCGCTACGGCCGCGATCCGTGGTTCCTGCTCGGGGATCAGGATTTCGCCACGCACATCCTGCGCACGGAACGGCTGCGCCAGGGCGCGTCGCTGACCGAAGCCACCGCCGAGTTGGCCCGCGCGCTCGGGATTCCGACCCCCATCCTGCCCACCACCGATGATCCCGTGGCGACCCAGATCCTGTCCCAGGAGGGGTGGCTCGATTTCCAGGACTACTTCGTGGGACGGCGCCAGGCCGACGACGTGCTGGATGTGCGGTTTGCCGGTATCGAACGGGCCCAGGCAAGCCCGGCGGTGCTCCAGGCCATCGCCTCCGCCGGGTGCATCGTGATCGCCCCATCCAACCCCATTGTGAGTATTGGGCCCATCCTGCAAACGCCTGGTGTGCGTGAGGCACTGAGTAGCGCGGTGGCCCCAGTCGTGGCCGTGAGCCCGATCATCGGGGGACAGGCGCTGAAGGGCCCTGCCGCGAACATGCTGCGTACCCTCGGGCACGAGGTCTCGGCGCTGGGTGTGGCCCGGATCTACAGCGACGTGATCGATGGCCTGGTCATCGACAACGCTGATGCCGACCTTGTGTCGCGGATCGAAGCGGATGGCCCGCGCGTGCTGGTGACCAACGCGATCATGAGTGACGCGGCCGACCGCGCTCGCTTCGCGGCCGAGGTGCTCGATTTCGCCGGGTCACTCTCCCTGGAGCAGGCGGCCACGCGGTGAGTGAACTGATCGTCGGCGTCGTGCCCATTCGGTCATTCCGCGAGGGCAAGACGCGCCTGGCCTCCATTCTCACAGGAGACCAACGCGCTACGTTACTCCGCAAGACAGCCAGCCGGGTGGTCTGCACCCTGGCGGCTTCGCAAATCGTGGACACGGTGCTGGTCGTCAGCCCGGAGCGGGACGTACTGGATTGGGCGCGGGGTATGGGCAAGCGCATATTGGCGGTACCGCAGCCCGCCGATCACGTGGGCCTGAACGGCGCAATTGACGCGGCTCGCACCTGGGCGCTGGAACGGGATGCCGACGCGCTGCTCTCCCTGTTCGCTGACTTGCCGCTGCTTTCAACGCTCGATGTGAGGGCCCTGGCGCGTGAGCAAGCGCCTGTGGTCCTGGGCGCTGACCGGCGCGGCGAAGGTACCAACGCTATGCTCCTGCGGCTCGCCGGAGTGGGCGAAGAGTTTCGCTTCGCCTTCGGCACGAACAGCCTGGAACGGCACCTGGCGGAGGCTACGCGCCTGGGCGTGTCCTCCGAGATTGTGATTGCTCCGGGCGTCGGCTTCGACCTCGACACTCCGGCGGACTGGGATGAGTACTTGCGCACTGAGCAAACTTCCGGCTGGCTGCGCGAC
>JALYWD010000436.1 GCA_030852885.1 Chloroflexota bacterium
GGATATGCCTTCAGCCCGGCCATCCTCGCGTACCTTAACCGGTTGTCATCCCTGCTCTTCATCGCTGCGAGGGTGGAGGATGCGGCAGGCGGCGCAGGCGTGCGCCAGGCGAAAAGTGGCGAGATCACCGGGTAACTGCTGGTATCCTCACCGCGGTATGACGAACGCGTTATCTGCGGAAAGATGAGGTTTGCGAACGTATGCGGATGTCCCATCTCTTCGGCCGGACCCTGCGTGAGGCGCCGGGCGACGTCGAGTTGCCCAGCCACCGGCTGATGTTGCGCTCCGCCATGATGCGGCCCCTTGGCGCGGGCATTTACAGCCTGCTCCCCCTGGGCTGGCGCGTGGTGACCAAGGTGGAGCAGATCATCCGCGAGGAGATCAACGCCATCGGCGGGCAGGAGATGCTGATGCCCGTGGTGCACCCCGCCGATGTCTGGAAGGAATCGGGCCGCTTCTACCAGGTCGGCCCGGAGATGACCCGCTTCCACGATCGGGGCGAGCGCGACATGGTGCTGGCCATGACCCACGAGGAGATCGTCACGGACCTGGTGCGGCAGGAAATCAATTCCTACCGCCAGTTGCCGGCCCTCGTCTATCACATCCAGACCAAGTGGCGCGATGAGCCACGCTCGCGCGGCGGCCTCATCCGCGTGCGCGAGTTCACCATGAAGGACAGCTACAGCCTGGACCGCGACGAGGACGGGCTGGATGTGCAGTACCGCAACCACTGGGCCGCCTACGAGCGCATCTTCCGCCGCGCCGGGCTGGCCTTCGTGGTGGTCGGCGCCGACACCGGCATGATGGGCGGCACTGCCTCGCATGAGTTCATGGCCCTCTCCCCCTACGGCGAGGACATCGTGCTCATGTGCGCCAACTGCGGCTACGCCGATAACCGCGAAGTCGCCACCTTCATCCGGGATACGCCACCGGCTGAGGACCTGTTGCCGGTCGAAGAGGTGGAGACGCCGAACACCACCACCATCCAGGCCCTGGCTGATTTCCTGGGGGTGCCGCTGGCACGCACCGCCAAGGCGGTGTTCTTCAAGGGGGATTCCGGGCGCTTTATCTTCGTCGTTATCCGGGGCGACCTGGAAGTGAACGAGACGAAGCTGCGCAAGGCCGCCGGCGAGGGCGGCCTGACCCCGGCCACGGTGGAGGAGATCCACGCCATCGGCGCGGAGCCGGGCTACGGCTCGCCCGTCGGCGTCCACGACGCCTTCATCGTGGCGGACCTCAGCATCGAGAACTCGCCGAACCTCGTGGCCGGTGCGAACAAGGTCGGCTGGCACCTGCGTAACACGAACCTGGGGCGCGATTTCACGGCAGATGTCGTGGCCGATATTGCCGCCGCCGAGGCTGGCTTCCCCTGCCCCACCTGTGGTGAGCCCCTGAGCGCCGAGCGCGCCATCGAGGTCGGCAACATCTTCAAACTGGGCACCCGGTACTCGAAGTCGCTCGGCGCGGAGTACCTGGATGAAGAGGGCGCCAGCCACCCGGTGGTGATGGGCTCCTACGGCATCGGCTCCGGCCGCGTCACCGCCACCATCGTGGAGCAGCACCATGACGAGAAAGGCATCATCTGGCCCGTGTCGGTTGCCCCGTACGAGGTCTCGCTGATGTGGATCGGCGCGGCCGAGGGCAACGCCGCCATCGACGCCGCCGATACCCTCTACACCGACCTGACCGGCGCTGGCATCGAGGTGCTCTACGACGACCGGGCCGAGCGCGCGGGCGTGAAGTTCAACGACGCGGACCTGATCGGCAACCCGATCCGGGTGTCGGTGAGCCCGCGCACCCTGGAGCGCGGTGAGGCGGAAGTCAAGCTGCGCACCGCCAGCGAGGCGTTCTTCGTGCCGCTGGCCGAGGTGCTGCCGGCGGTGCGCCAGCACCTGGATGCGTTGTACGCCGCACTGAGCGGGGATCCCCCGGCCGCCTAGCTGGCAACGGCATCGGCCTCGTTCTCCGGGAGGGAGCAAATCGTGGACAACATGCGCCTTGAGCGCGACACCATGGGCGAGATGTGGCTGCCCAAAGACGCCCTGTATGGCGCCACCACCCAACGCGCGGTCGAAAACTTCCCGATTTCCGGACAGCCGCTCCCGCTGGAACTGATCCAGGCGATGGGCCTGATCAAGCAGGCCGCCGCGCGTGTGAACCGCACGCAGGGCGCACTGGACGCGGAGATTGCGACGGCGATCGAGCGCGCGGCGGCGGAAGTGGCGAACGGGGAGCACTACGCGGACTTCCCGATCGACATTTTCCAGACGGGCTCCGGCACCTCGACAAACATGAACGCGAACGAGGTGATTGGCACCCTGGCCTCGCGCGAATCGGGTCAGAAAGTCCACCCCAATGACCA
>JALYWD010000440.1 GCA_030852885.1 Chloroflexota bacterium
ACGGGAAGGAACACACAGCGTGGCACGGCACCCCTGGGTGGCAGAGGCGGACAACGGCATCCGCTGGGCAGTGCAAATGGTCCTCGGCGATGAGGGATTGGGACGGGTCCTGGAGTCGGGGAAGCTGGTCGATGACCTCGGCTTCGACGGCTGCTTCATCTTCGACCACCCCTCGATCCAGGCTGACCCCTGGACCTGCCTCTCGGCGCTGGCCGGCGTCACGAGCCGGGTGCGCCTGGGTTCGGCGGTGAACTGCATCAGCTACCGGCACCCGACGATGCTCGCTCGCCTGGCGACCGACCTCGACAACATCAGCAAGGGGCGCCTCATGCTCGGCCTGGGCATCGGCTGGTTGGTCCCGGAGTTTGCGGCGCTTGGGCTGCCGTACCCGCCCGCGAAGGAGCGCTTCGCGGCGCTGGAAGAGGCGCTGGCGATCATCCCTGGCGTGTGGGGCGACGAGAAGTTCTCCTACGACGGCACGTACTACCAGGTCGGGCCGGTGCAGATTTCGCCGCCACCCATTCAGCAGCCTGGGCCACCGATCATGATTGGCGGCAGCGGCGAGAAGAAGTCGCTACGGCTGGTCGCGCAGTATGGCGACGCCTGCAACGTCAGCGACGTGGGCACCACGGAGCGTGGCCAGGAGCGCGTGGGCGGGCCGGAACTGATCGAGCACAAGTTCAACGTGCTGCGCGGTTACTGCGAAGAGCTGGGCCGCCCTTACGATGAGGTCCTGCGCACACACTTTACGTTGCGCCTGGTCCTGGCCCCGGACGAGCAGGGCGTGCAGGACAAACTGGCCGCCATCGGGCAGGGCAAGTCTGGTTCCCCGGCCACGCGCCGCGCGCAGCCGAATGCGTTCATGACCGGCACCCCGGATCAGGTAATCCCGTACTACCAGTCGCTGGTTGATATTGGCGCACAGTACTTCGTGATTCAGATTGATTCGGTGGACACCGAGACGATGGAGCTGCTGGCGCGCGAGGTGGTGCCGCAGGTGGTGATGCGGACGTAGCGCACCTTGGGGTGACATCGAGACCGATAGGTTTACGAGTCGATCCGCGCTTGCACCCGACCGGCCTTCACGGCGTCAACCAGCGCAGCGTGGTCGCGTTCGGTCTGATCGGCATACGCTTCACCAAAGGCGGTGACGGCATGATCGAAGCCGTCGCCCTTCCCCAGGTAGCCACCGATCTGGGCCGCGTCCCCGGAGCACGCGTGGGCGCGGGCCAGGACCCAGCCACACAACGTCGCATACGCCGCGAGGTCTCTGCCATCAAGGTCTTCCAGGGCAACACTCGTCTTCATGTCGCGTAGCTGACGCACGAAGTAATCGACGCGTCCGCACCGTGTCCAACCCAGGAAGATGTCGCTGGCGGCCTGCATGATGCGCTGCCCGACGACGACGCGCTTCCCCTGGTGACCGCGTGGTCGTGCACGGGTACTGGGGGCGAGGGCCGACGCCCGTGCTTCCTTGAACTGCAGGAAGAGTGGGTCACCGGTGTCCGTGCCAAAGAGCAGGGCAACGTAGCACCGCATGCCGACACTGCCGACGCCGACGACTTTGCGGGCGAGATCAGCCACGCCGTAGCGATCCAGGAGTAGGCGACGCTCTTCGGGCAGCGAGGCACGGTAGGCGCGGATTACCTCAGGGAGTCGGCTGGTCAGCACATCGCGCGGGTGCGTCACCAGCGGCGGGTCCTCCGCGATGCGATACCCGCCCCCGATGTGTTCGGCCAGCTTCGGCAACGCCGTTTCGTTCGTCCGCTGTCTGGCCTTGGCGAACGCTTTCTCCATCGGCTGCGGGTGGTCAGCGAACTGGGCAATCGTGGTCTCGGCGTCGATCACGCTGTACCAGACCTCGAGGTACGGCAGGGCGCCATAGGCGCGGATATGCTCGCGGTACGACCGCGCCCCCGCCATCGCGGCGTCACGAGCCGCTGCGTCCGGCACGCCGTTGACACGCCCCAGCACCACGGTGCTGGCGATCAACCGCTTGATGTCCCATTCCCAGGGACCAACCAGCGTCTCATCGAAGTCATTGATGTCGAAGACCAGGTTGCGCTCGGGCGTGGCGTAGCCACCGAAGTTGCCAAGATGCGCGTCACCGCAGAGCTGCGCCCGCAGCCCCGTGACCGGCGTGGCGGCC
>JALYWD010000446.1 GCA_030852885.1 Chloroflexota bacterium
GATGCCGTCGCGCCGCCCGCCCCACCTCTCAGTGGACGTAGTGATCTTGCCGTCTTCAACAATGCGGACCCGAACGGGACGTGGCAACTGTTCGTTGACGATGGCAACGACAGCGGTGTCATCGCCGGGGGGTGGTCGTTGCAGATCACGGCCAAGGTCAGGAAGAAGCGCAAGAAGAAGCGCTAGCGTTCACCGCCAGCACGTGCACAGCGTGCGCATTACAGCCAGTCGCCATTGGCCACGTCATCTCTCAAATCCGCTGACGCCCGGTCACCCTCCTGTGTGCGCGAGCAGTTCATCGGCGAGGGTTGGGATGGCGTGGGCCGGGAGCAAGTGCCCGGCGCCAGCGAGCCGGACGAGACGCGCGCCCGGTATCTCGGCGGCGAGCGCCTCACCGTTGCCAATCGGAAAGAACGGGTCGTCCTCGCCGTGCAGCACGAGCGCCGGCGCGGTGATCTCGCCGAGCCGTTCACGCCAGCGCGGGCCGTGATTGGCGAAGGCGATGTTGGTCAGCGCGGACTTCATGTTGGTGGTCCGGGCGACCACGGCCTCGGCGTCCGCCCGCGCGGCGGCCTCGTCGAACGCGCCGTCCCCGGCGAACGTCCTGGCCTGCAGCACGAGGCGGTCGATCACGGCTTGCTCATCTGACCAGTCCGGCTGCGGGGTGCTCCTGATCGACTCCATGACCGCCGCGGCATGCCCGGGGAGGTCCGCATCGACCGGGCCGGGGGTGTTCGGCCGGCTGGCGATGAGGGTGAGCGTCGCCACCCGCCCGGGGTGCTCCAAGGCCAGCAGTTGGGCGATCCAGCCCCCGGTTGACATCCCCACGACGTGGGCGACCCCGGTTGCGGTCGCGTCCAGCACGCCAACGGCGTCCTCGACGAGGTCGGCGAGGGAGTAGCCGGGCTTGCCTGGCGGGTACGCCTCCGAGCGGCCGGTGTCACGCACGTCGTACCGGATCACCCGCCGCCCGCCGGCCACGAGCCGCTCGCACAGCTCATCGGGCCAGCTCAACAGCGACGCCCCGATGAGCAGCACGGCCGGGTTGCCCGCGCTGCCCTGCACCTCCACGCAACTCGCCGCTCCGTTGATCATGACCATTTGCTCACCCGCTGGCATCAGCCTCTCCTTTCGCCTCCAGGCAGGCAAGCCCGGTTCACCTGCCTGGAGATGATCGACTGCTCACAGGGGAGATCGACAACCATGTGCCAAATTCAGGATGCTGCCCGCCACGGACCCGCACCAATACAGCCCGGGCCTGTTCCTGATGGAACACGGCGCCTGTTCTCTGTTTGGATATGAACGCTCGCGGACATGCCCAGGATGGAGGCGCAGCAGTGACGCTGTGCTCGTCGCTCACTCCCCAAGGGGGGCACGATGTCCCGCGCGTCACATTCCACCCGGCGACCCTTCCTCCGCAGCGCGCTGGCGCTCTCGGCACTCGTCCCGCTGGGGTCCTGGCTGGCTCACGATGTCCACGCGGGGAAGAACACGGGCAAGAAGCCACAGTCGATCGCCGACAAGGCGAACGACTTCATCTTCGATTGCTTCAGTCATGGCGGCGAGCCGTCGGTCGATGCGGTCAAACTCGGCGGGACTACCGTGACCTGCACCGGTGCGGACGGAGGCAGCGTTACCTGTACCTTTACCAGCAAGTCCGCCAATCGGTGCTCTGGCACGAGCCCCAGCATGCAGCAATTCGGCGACGTGTGGCATCTGCAACCGATTACCGCCACGGCGGCTACGAGCGCCCTGCCGACCCCGCTGGAACCGGGCGAGATCGAGTTCACGCTGGCATTCATATCGGAATCGACGCCGAACGAAGGTCGCAAGCGCCGCAAGCGACGCCGCGGACACCGGCATTGAGACATCGTCCCCAATCTGGCTGATTTCTCTTCGGCGCGGTGCCCCGCCTTCCTCACCTTCTCGCGTGAGCCGGGTATTGACAAGCGGGCACGCACGGTGTACGTTCACTACATACCAAACGCGGAACGGCGGCAACGCCGGGATGCCTGAGGTAGAGCAATCGCCGATGGATCGAGCGCGCAAGCGTGGGATTCGTCGGCGTTTTGCTGCGCATCGCGGGGGCGCCACTTCGTTCAGGGGGCGGTGGGCTGCGCCCTCAGGGGCTGGAGGAAAACGAGGGCGGTGCCGGACGAGGCGCAAGACTCACTTCGTTTTCACCCTCACGTTCCACAACACCAACCCGCAGGTGGGTAACACCTCACGCCAGAGCGTTGCTAAACGCCAGGGATCATCCGCTGCGTCGCCAGCCGCTCGGGGCGATGCGGGAACACGCGGCCGGGTTGCCCTCGTGCCCTGTGACGGGGGCGTGAGGCGATGTCAGCCGCGCGTTCAGCACCATCACCGCCCCAGGCGCGCCCGTGCCCCGGTACCGGGTGAGTGGAGGCGCGCCGCGACGTCGCTGACGATGCGCTCGGGCTGGAAGGCGGCCTCCAGTTGCGACGCGGCTTCCAGTGGCACGGCGGGGCCCAGGCCAACGTGCGCGGCCTTGACGCAGGCCAGGACGACGTGCCGGATTTCCTCGTCGCTGAAATCCGGGCGGCAGGGGAGTTGCACCCCGGCGTTGCCCGCGCCATCGAGCAGCAGCCGCGCGTCCACATGCTCGCCGTGGATAGCGCGCACCCACTCGGCGGCGGCCGCGACACCCTCCGGCTCCGGGAACGCGAGGATGGTCTGCTCGTCATCAGCCGTGACCGCCAGGTGCGCCAGCTCACGCAGGCCGGTGGCGATGCGCTGCGCCACCAGGCCCCAGGCGTGCCGCGCTGCAGCATCCAGGGGCGCCTCCGGCTCCCAGATCGGGAGCATGTCACCACGGACGGGTGGACCACCCGCCAGAGCTGGTTCTCAGTATTCGTCCCACTTGCCCTGCCACTCGGCGGCGAGGGCGTCTTCCGGGTCCATGCAGCGCCTTCCCAGGTTCCAATGTTCCACGGTCACGCGAGTGCGGCAGATCTGTGCCAACCATACGGGATTCCCGCGATCATGGTTACAAGCGCCCGGCAATTCCCACCCATGATCTCAAGCGAAGTCGTCGGGGCGCCAGCCGCGCTGGTGCAAGGTGGCCGCGACGCTGGCGTGCAGGCAGCGGGGCCTGGTGGTGGACCAGGCCAGGATATCTCGACTCCGCTTGAGATCATGGGTGGGGATGGCACCTCGGACCACGGTGGTGCGGCAGCAAAATCCCCCCTGAGTCGGGATGGCGCCGAAGAGTGGACGACCTCTCGCGCCTCGTGGATGATGAGCCGAGGGCCTGCGACGTTGCGCAGGACGGCATCTGAGGACGGCGGCCAGTGCCTCACTGGAGGACCGTCTTGCCGCATCCACCGCACATCCGGAGGCCCGACAAACAGGGCAGGCACGGCAAGCGAGGGAACCGCCCATGCCGTACCATCAGGCAATTGAAATGTGGTACGCGGAGGCTGATGAATGGCGGGAACAGAGCGTCCACGGCTGGCAATCACGCTGGGTGACCCAGCGGGGATTGGCCCGGAAGTCGTGCTCAAGGCCCTGATGCACGAAGACGTGTACGCGCAGGCGGATCCCCTGGTGATCGGGGACCGGCGGGTGCTGGAGCGTACCGTAACGGCCCTTGGCTTGCCCCTGGTGATCCAGACCGTTACAGACGTACGAGATGCCACCTTCAGCCCCGGCACGGTCACGGTGCTCGATCTGGAAAACGCGGACCCGGCCACCTTCGCGGTCGGGGAGGAATCCGCCGTGGCCGGCAGCGCGGCGGTGGACTACGTGTTTCTCGCCTGTGACCTGGCCCTGGCCGGTGAGGTGGACGCGATTGTCACCGCGCCGCTGAACAAGGCCGCCATGCATATGGCGGGCTATACCTATGCCGGGCACACGGAACTGCTGACCGAACGCACCAACGCCCCGCGTGTCAGCATGTTGCTGATTGGACCGGGGCTACGAGTGGTCCACGTCAGCACGCATGTGGCGCTCTCGGAGGCCATTGCCCGCGTGACCCCGCAGCGGGTGGAAGAGGTGATCCAGTTGGCGTACGACGCCTGCCGCTCGCTCGGCATCGCGGAGCCACGGATCGCCGTGGCCGGGTTGAACCCGCACGCCAGCGAAGGCGGCATTTTCGGGAATGAGGAAGCGGAGAGCATTGTCCCGGCCATCGCCGCGGCCCGCGCTCGTGGCCTGAATGTCAGCGATCCACAGCCGCCGGATACTGTCTTCCTGCGCGCCACCAGGGGCCACTATGACATCGTGGTCGCGCAATACCACGACCAGGGCCACATTCCCATGAAGCTGCTGGCGTTCGATTCCGGCGTGAATGTCAGTTACGGCCTTCCCGTAATTCGCACGTCGGTGGATCACGGGACAGCGTTTGACATCGCCGGGCAGGGGATCGCCAGCGAAACGAGCATGATGGCGGCGATCGACGTTGCCGTGCAGATGGTCCGCGCGAAAGCGGCGGGCCTCACCTCATGACCATGCTCGCCATCGTGGCGGACGACCTGACGGGAGCGGCGGATACCAGCGCCTGCTTCGCGGACGCGGGATGGCGGACGGTGATTCCCTTCACGACCGTTGCCCCAGGCGATGTCGATGTCCTGGCGTTGAGCACGGAGAGCCGGGACCTGGCCGGCTTCGAGGCGGCGGAGGCCGTTCACCGCGCCATCCTGAGCATGGCGGCGAACGCGCCGCCACGCTGGCTCTACAAGAAGGTGGATTCCGCCCTGCGCGGCCACCCGTGTGAGGAACTCCTCGCAGCCATGAACGCGCTCGGCGCGCGGCGGGCCCTGGTGGCGCCCGCGCTACCAGCGGAGGGCCGCACCACGCGCGGCGGACGGCAGTTCATCAATGGCCTCCCGCTGCAGGCCAGCGCCTTCGGTAGTCAGAGTGCCCCGGCTTCCGTTCTCGACATCTTTGCCAATGACCGTGACTTGCCAGTGATCCATCTGCCACTTGGCCTGGTGCGCCAGCATCCGGACGCGGTAAGCGAGTGGTTGACCGCAGACGAGGATGGCATCCTGGTGGCGGACGCCGAGACCGATGACGACCTGGATGTGCTGGCCTGGGCCGCCGCGAACTCCGGTCTGCAGGTGCTGTGCGGCGCGGCTGGCTTCGCCCGGCGGCTGGCGCTGGCTCTGCCCCAGGGCAGGCGCCAGAGCTTACCGCCGGCGGCCACAAAGCCGATCCTGATCGTGGCGGGCAGCATGCACGCCGCCACCACGCGGCAACTGACGGTCCTGGCCGAGGATGGTGTCCTGGTCGTCCAGCTTCCACAGCAGGTGATCGATGATCCCGAGTGCTCGCTTGCGGCAACGCTGGAGACAGTCGCCGCGTCTCTCGCATCGGGCCGCACCACGGCGGTCACGACCGCCGGGCTCACTCCCTCGGCCAGCAGTGAGCGCACGGTGGCCGCGCGGCTGTCGGAAGTGGCGGCGGCGCCCGTGATCCTGGAGCACGCTGGGGGCATGGTGCTGACCGGCGGCGATGTGGCCGCTGCCGTCTGTGGCGCGCTCTGCGCAAAGGGTATCGACCTTGGTGGAGAAATCTACGCCGGGCAGCCGTGGGGTCGCCTGATTGGCGGCGAATTGCCCGAGCTGCCGGTAGCAACCAAGGCCGGCAGCTTCGGCCGTGACGAGGCCCTGCGCACGTGCGCGGCGTTCCTGCAGGGCACGGCAATCGCAACCTGACAGCGATTGCTTGCGGGCTGCGAGGCCGCGTCGTCCTCCGCTTGCCGCATCAATCCCGGATATCCCCGCCCCGTTCAGACGGAGTCGACGCGACCCACGACATCCTGCGGTGTGAGCAGCGTGCCGCGATAGAGCTTGTTCACCGCCGTGGTGAAGGCCAGGGAGCCAGCCAGTACCTCGCGCGGCGTACCTTCCGCCACGATCCGGCCATCCCCCAGCAACGCCACGCGGTTCGCGCATTCGGCCACCAGTTCCACGTCATGGGTGGCGAGGACGATGGCGACGCCTTCGCCTTGCAACTGGCGCAGCAGGGCAAGCAGTTGCCGCCGGCGTGGCGCGTCCATACCGCGCGTTGGCTCGTCCAGCAGCAGAACCTGCGGTGCGCCAACGAGGACCGCCGCCAAGGCGGCGCGCTCCCGCTCGCCGCCGCTGAGATCGCGCGGGTGGCGCCTGGCGGCATGGGCAAGGCCCAGCGTGTCGAGCACCTCCTGTGGGTCGCGAGTGGGACCCGCCTGGTGCTTGAGCGTGAACGCGAGCTCGTCCGCCACCGTCTCGGCGAAGAAGAGTGACGATGGATTCTGCGGCAGATAGCCAACGGTCTGCGCGATGTCGGCAGGGTGCTGGCGGCTGGTGTCCTGGCCGCGCAGCAGGACCCGGCCGCCGGTCAGCGTATGCAATCCGCTGATCACGCGCAGTAGCGTGGATTTCCCGGAGCCGTTGCGGCCCATCAGCGCCAGCACCTCGCCCGGGTAGAGCTCGCAGGTGATCTCGCGCAGGACGCGCCGGCGATCCCACCCGGCACTGACATCGTCCAGGCGGAGGATGGGCGTGCCACCCGGACGTGGAGCGTCAGGCAGGGGCGGGGATGGGTGAATCCCCGCGGCTGCCTCCTCCCGCACCTTCGCCCGTCCTTCCTTGATCGTGAGGGGTAGCGGCTCCCAGTGCCGGGCACGGCCCAGCGCCAGCAGCGGCGGCAGCGAGGCCGGGTCCGCGTTCGCCAGCACGTCACGCGGCCGGCCGTCCTGGGCAATGGTCCCGCCGGGCGCGAGGAGCGTCAGGCGGTCGCTCTGGCTGACGACGCGATCGAGGCGGTGTTCCGCCAGCACGATGGTCAGGCCGAGGTCTTCATTCAGGCGCGCCAATGCGGCAATCACTTCTTCCGCGCCCCAGGGATCGAGCTGGCTGGTAGGTTCATCCAGCGCCAGCATGGCGGGCTGCAGGGCCAGCGCGGAGGCCACGGCCACCCGCTGCCGCTCGCCACCCGAGAGGGTGCTGATGTCGCGGTGGCGCAGCGCCGCGATGCCCAGCAGATCGAGCACTTCCTCCACCCGCTTGCGCATGATCAGCGGCGTCACGCCGAGTTGTTCCATGCCGAAGGCGAGTTCGTCTGACACCCGCGCCGAGACGATCTGCGCCTCAGGGTCCTGGAACACGAAGCCGGTCGTGCGCGCCAGGTCGCGCGGCGTGTGGTATCGCGTGTCCTGCCCGTCCACCATCACTACCCCGCCAAACTCCCCGCCGGAGAAGTGCGGCGTTAGCCCGTTCAGGCAGCGCAGCAGGGTGGACTTGCCGCTCCCTGATGGCCCGGTCAGGGTGATGAACTCGCCGGGTTCGATGCGCCACTCCGGGATGCGCAGGGAAGGCGTGACCTGTTCCGGGTAGGCGTACGCGACACCGGTGAAGGTGACGAGCGGGGAGATGGTCATGGGGCGGGCACGTGATGGTGAGGGATGGGCGGGAGGTCACGACACAACGGGGAAGTGCAGGTCTCGCTGACGCCCTCACCCCCAGCCCCTCTCCCGGTGCGCGGGAGAGGGGAGCCGACCGGCAGCCCACTCGCAGCATCTGGCGTCTCCACGCCGCATCTGGCCCGCACACCCGGAGTGCGAAGCCCCTC